>DATGSD010000340.1:0-8715 GCA_035302965.1 Burkholderiaceae bacterium
CAAGCTCTTTAATGCCAGCCATCACAAAACCGACTTCACCGGCCGATAGCTGCTCTACCGCTTCGGCTTTAGGTGTAAAAATACCGACTTCCTCGCAAAGGTGAGCAGAATCGTTAGACAGAAAACGGATGCGATCACGCGGCTTTAAAACGCCATTTACAATGCGTACTAGCATGACGACACCGACGTAACTATCGAACCACGAGTCGATTACTAATGCTTGCAAAGGCGCACTTGTGCTGCCTTGTGGCGGTGGAACATCGAACACAATACGCTCTAGGATGTCGTCAATACCCTGACCAGTTTTTGCACTAGCTAAAATGGCCGCACTGGCGTCGAGGCCAATAACCTCTTCGATTTCTTCACGCGCGGCATCTGGATCTGCCGACGGCAAATCCATTTTGTTTAACACCGGCAAAACCTCTACGCCTAAATCGATGGCGGTGTAACAAGTAGCAACTGTTTGCGCTTCAACCCCTTGGCTTGCATCAACCACAAGCAAAGCCCCTTCGCAAGCCGACAGCGAGCGACTAACCTCGTAAGAAAAGTCGACGTGACCTGGGGTATCGATTAGGTTGAGGGCATAAACCTTACCATCGCTTGCCTTGTATTTAAGCGACGCCGTTTGCGCCTTAATGGTAATACCACGCTCTCGCTCAAGATCCATAGAATCGAGGACTTGGGCTGCCATCTCACGATCATCTAAACCGCCGCAGCGATGAATGATGCGATCGGCCAAAGTCGACTTTCCGTGATCGATGTGAGCAATAATAGAAAAATTACGAATGTGGTGCATAAACCGTTATAAAGACGCTCGTGAGAGCGAGTTAATAAAAACCAGGCAAGAAAGTAGCCAACAAAGCAACCTTCTTGCCTGGTGCTATTTTAACGGGTTCCTGAAATTACTTTTTATTTGGTCGAACCGGAACCCACTGAGTTTGGCCATCGCGGAAAACCAACAACGCCGCCGCACGTTCGTTGTCGAGACGACTAACCAACTTGGCAAACTGCTTTGCATCGGTAACGTCTTCAGCATTTACCGTTAAGATAATGTCACCCGGTGCGATGCCGGCTGCAGCGGCAGGGCCTCGAGCATTAACCACTTCGACACCACCGCTAATGCCCGCTTGGGCACGCAATGCTTCGGGAACGTCGCGCACACTTAAACCAAGTGCATCGGCCGGAGCTGCCGAATCGGGCGATTGTGGCCCACTACCACGGCTGGCCTCATCACTTTCGAGCTCGGCCACCGTACCTTTTAAGATTACCGACTTACCCTTGCGCCAGACTTCGATCTTGGCTTTTGTACCCGGACGAGTTTCGCCAACAATACGCGGAAGGTCAGTCCAGTGCTTGACTTCTTTGTCATTAAACGCCGTGATAACATCGCCAGCTTTAACACCCGCTTTATCGGCCGGACCGTCAGATTCGACATGGCTAACCATGGCGCCACGTGCATCACCTAAGCCAATGGCTTCGGCCACATCGTCGGAAACCTTGCCAATTTGAACACCGATACGGCCACGGGTGACTTTACCTTCAGACTGAAGTTGCTCGACAACCCGCATAGCTTCGTCGATAGGGATGGCCAAAGAAATACCCATAAAGCCACCGCTTCGCGAAACAATTTGCGAATTAACACCAACGACTTGGCCTTCGAGGTTAATTAAAGGACCACCTGAGTTGCCAGGGTTAACGGCCACGTCGGTTTGAATGAATGGTAAATAGTCGCCAGTATCACGGTTAATGGCACTAACAATACCCGCAGTAACAGTAGATTCGAGACCAAAGGGCGATCCGATCGCTAAAACCCACTGCCCTTTTTTAAGATCTTTAGAGCTACCAATTGGCAAAGGCTGGTATTTATCGCCGTCAATTTTTATTAAAGCGATATCGGTACGGGCATCGGTACCAATAATTTCGGCTGTTTTCTCGCTACCATCAGTAAGTGTAACAAATATTTCTGAAGCGCCAGAAACCACATGATTATTTGTCAAGATGTAGCCATCATCAGAAATGATAAAGCCTGACCCAACACCACGCGGGACGGTGCGTCGCTGCCCTTCTTCGTCGGGCTCACCGCGGCGCCCTTCAGGCATGCCAGGCGGCATAAAATCGGGCCCGAAAAACCAACGAAACATTTCGTAGGGATCATTGCCACGGCGACCAAAACCGTGTGGTGAAGCCGAGATGGTTTCTGTGGTGCGTATATTGACAACCGAACTTTCGGTGCGTTCGATAATTCCGGTAAAGTCAGGTAGGGCGGCAATCTCGGCTTCTAAACCTTCTACCTGAGCTGTTGCACTGTTAACAGACAAGCCAAGCGCCGCGGCTCCGAAACACAGTGCTGCCGCAGCTTGTCGGAATGATCGCCTTTTAGCGATTAGAAATAACTTCATGGAGACTCCTTTATCAAACGCGGAATTTATTGCGTGAAACTTTTATTCGGGAGATATTCGGTGTGCTCGATTAAATAGCGCAATGTATCAATTGGTACTTCGCCAATTGCCGTAGCCCAATAATCGGCAATACGATCACGGTAAACCGCCGTTACCCCTTCGTGATAGGGCTGCCCCGACATTTTTTGTTTTCCCCCAGAACCCGAATAAGGTTCTAGAAATAACGAAACAACGGCCAAACCATCGTCGAGAACAAGTTGGATAGCCTGTTCGCCCGAACGTAACGACCGCGACACTTGCTCGTTAACAACAAAGCCCGGTGGTAAAGCAAAATGCCAGCCCAACGCCGCAGCATCGACCGGTTCTGGGGCTAATTCGACAACTTCCCAGTTTTTGGTGTTCCATCGAGACTCTAGCCTTTCGGCTACAACATCGGAACCTAGCTTTAATGTGTTAAAGGCCAATTGATCGACCACTGCACCCGTATTGTCGAGCGTTTGGCTTTTGAGTAATAAATTTGTATCGGTATCGACACATATGCGATACCCATAACGATAGCTGTCTTTGGGTAAAATATCGATAACTTTACAATCGCGACCCGCAACTCGCCCCATTTGCTCTTGAACTTTATGCGTATACGATGCAGAGATGGTTTGTGGTGAACCCACTAAAAACCCCGGAAAACGGTCGTGGCGTTGTTCTTGGATAACCACTAGCTTTTTGTCGGGTACCAGACACTGCACTGACGAGTTATGGCGTAAAAATTCGCGCGGCGAGCCATCAAGAACCTCGAGCCGTTCGCGCTCTCCGGTGCCATCAACCATGTGTACGATACGTGAGGTTTTTAATTGGGTTCCGTGCTGATAGGTAAAAAACCCTTCGTAATCGGTGGTGCGAGCCGCTTCTTGAATAGCACCAATCAACCCCACCCACGACGCGTTTTCGTCTGGCTCGGGGTTAGCATGGGCCTGAGTAACAAACCCTGCTATCGCCAAAACGATAACCACGAGGCTTAAACGCGCTAGCTGGCGCGCAATAGACAAGCAATAAAACACACCTTTAGCGCAGCGCGTATTAGCAAACTCATTTAGACAAATTTGCGGTTTCATTGATCTAAAACCCCACCGCTATACGCAACATGCCGCAACATATTGACGCCCGCGATTTCACGATGCGCTTCGATGTAATCGCTAACGGTGCTTTCAGGCTCAAGTGTGGCCGCAAGTTGTAAAGAAGAGTCGTGCGGTGCCGTTGCGTCGAACAAAGGCAAGCTTAACCATGACAACGCCCCGACAAATACCAGTGCCAAAATACCCAAGGCTAAACGGCGCACAGGCAATTTCGGCTTTGGGGCCACAATGGGTGGTTCGGCATCGATTTGCTTCGACACCCGCGCATAAAAAAAATCAGATGGCAAAATGGCTAAATCTGGGCTACGCAACACATCGCCAATTAAATGGTAGGTATCCCAAACTTGACGTCCATACGGAGAATCGAGCTCATCAGGCCGAATCTCGCCATCGCCATCTACCCACGTTGAAATGGTTTTTTCCCAGGCATGGGGCTCGTCGACCTGTGCGAGCAAGCTTTGATTATTCATAACAAAATCACCAGCGTTTGTCGGATTCATTATCGAGAACTGGCCGTAATTGTTCGGCAATGGCTTCGCGCGCCCGAAATAAACGAGATCGCACCGTACCAATAGGACAGTCCATTGCCCGCGCAATTTCTTCGTAGCTCATGCCTTCGATTTCGCGCAAAAGCAAGCTGGTACGAAGATCGTCGGGCAGCTGATTAACGGCCTGATCAATAATTTGAGCCACTTGACGACTTGCCAATTGCGACTCTGGTGTCCCAATATCGCTTAGGTTGTCAATTGGGCTAAAAGTTTCACCTTCATCGTTTTCGATCGTACTTAAGGGCAGAGGTCGGCGTTGACTAGCAGCTTGCCAGTTGCGAGCGGTATTAATAGCGATACGATAAAGCCAGGTATAAAAAGCACTGTCGCCACGAAACTGCGGCAAGGCTCGGTAGGCTTTAATAAAAACTTCTTGGGCAACGTCTTCGACTTCAGCAGGATCACGAATCATGCGCGACAACAAACGCATAATTTTTCGTTGGTGTTTAATGACCAGCAAATCGAATGCGCGTTTATCGCCGCGCTGCACTCGGGCAACTAAATCGGCATCGATATCACGTTGATTCATAACACCTCCGGCCGTAATGGCAATGAAGGCGTTGTAAATCGACGAAGCAATAAGCGAAGCTGTCGCCAGGCCTGGGGAGAAAGTGACGAGCGCCACACAATACAGGTAATTTTACGCGCGTCTAAAGGCTGATCGGCTGGAACAAATTGCAAAGCCAACCAAAAATTACTGGGCCACGTGTGAGTAAAAAGCAGCGCTTGACGTGAGCCCTCGGAAAAAACTAAAAACCAACCACTTTTGGGGTCGAAATGCAAAGCCCTTGGTTTGGCTTGATTTTTTAATGCTAAACGTTTGCGAACACGGACAGCACGAAATAATAAATACAAACCTAAGCAATACCATGAAACCATGGCTAAACTAAAGGCAATCGCGCTATCAAATAGCAAAGCGAGCGGCCGAAACCAAGCCGGCCGCTCGAGAGTCCAGTTGTAAACTGGGGCAGGCATGTGCCGCCCCTTACAGCCTCTTAACCAACATCGAACCGTTCGTACCACCAAAACCGAACGAGTTGGATAAAGCGACATCGATAGTAAGGTCGCGAGCCTCGTTGGCACAGTAGTCGAGATCACATTCGGGATCTTGGTTAAAGATATTGATGGTGGGTGGCGAAACCTGATTGTACACCGCCAAGGTAGTAAAGACGGCCTCGATACCGCCGGCAGCCCCAAGAAGGTGACCGGTCATTGACTTGGTCGAATTAATTACCATGGCTTGCGCATGATCACCAAACGCCATTTTTACGGCATCAGATTCGTTTTTATCGCCAAGCGGTGTAGACGTGCCGTGGGCATTAATGTAAGCCACTTGATCGGGGTTAACTTGCCCGTCGCGTAAAGCATTTAGCATGCCTCGGCGCGGACCATCAAGATCGGGGGAAGTAATATGGTGCGCATCCGAACTCATGCCAAAGCCTGCGAACTCGCCATAAATACGAGCACCACGCTTACGCGCATGTTCGTATTCTTCGAGCACTAAAACGCCAGCCCCCTCGCCCAAGACAAAACCATCGCGATCGACATCCCAAGGGCGCGATGCTGTGGTTGGATCGTCATTTCGGGTTGACAAGGCACGCATTGAGGCAAACCCCCCAATGCCTAGTGGCGAAACCGTAGATTCGGCGCCCCCAGCCAACATGACATCGGCATCGCCGTAAGCGATCATGCGAGCGGCATCGCCGATAGAATGCAAACCAGTGGTACAAGCCGATACAACGGCGTAACTAGGCCCCTTAAGGCCAAGCCTAATCGATAGCTGCCCCGAAACTAAATTAATGAGCGAAGCCGGAACAAAAAATGGCGAGATCCGACGCGGGCCGCGTTCGAGGTACTCGACTTGCGTCGACTCGATACGTGGTAAGCCCCCAATACCGGAACCAATAATGACACCCACCCTTTCGGCCAATGCGTCAGTGAGCTCGAGCCCAGCATCTTGCCAAGCTTGCATACCGGCCCAAATCCCATAATGGATGAAAACATCCATATGGCGGGCTTCTTTAGCCGGAACAAACTGTGTGATGTCGAAATCCTTGACTTCACCCGCTATCTGTGAACTAAACGGCTCTGGATCGAATCGAGTGATTCGACCGATACCCGAACGTCCATTGACGATATTGTCCCAAGCACTATCGATTGTGTTACCAACAGGCGACACAATACCAAGGCCGGTAATGACGACACGTCGCTTCACGGATGACTCCTAAAAAACGCGGGCTAATCAACGCTTAACGGCCTTTAGCAACCACAAGCTGCACCGACCAATAAACGATGATTTAACACCGCCAAAGCACGCTACGGCAAGCCGCAGGCGTGCTTAATTTTGAAAGCGTTACTTGCTATGGGAGGAAATGTATTCCATAGCTTGTTGAACCGTAGTAATTTTTTCTGCTTCTTCGTCGGGAATTTCGGTTTCGAATTCGTCTTCAAGTGCCATAACGAGCTCGACCATGTCGAGCGAGTCGGCACCGAGGTCATCAAGGAAGGAAGATTCGTTTTTGATCTCAGCCTCGTTAACGCCAAGTTGTTCAGCGACAATCTTCTTGACGCGCTGTTCGATGCTTTCCATGCAGATCTCCAAGTTGGGAAAAAATCCCGCGAATTATAGCCAAAACAAAAGTTTTTATTAAATTGGCCAGGACAAAAAAATGGCATTACCTAATAAATTGCTTAGGCGGTAACACAATACAGCAAGTATTACTTAGCCGTTAATTTTTTAGGAACACCTCCAACGAACAGATTTTAACCTGTTCAGAAACTTACATATACATGCCGCCATTAACATGCAGCGTTGTGCCCGTAATATACGTTGCTTGTGGGCTTGCCAAAAAGGCCACGGCTTGGGCAACATCGGCCGGCGAACCCAAACGACCCAATGGGATTTGATTAAGCAAAGCCGCCGTTTGGTCTTCTGACAACGCGCGTGTCATGTCGGTTTCGATAAAACCGGGCGCCACACAGTTTACTGTAATATTGCGGCTGCCGAGTTCACGAGCAAGTGCTTTACTCATTCCGGCCACGCCAGCTTTCGCTGCCGCATAATTAGCCTGCCCGGGGTTGCCGCTATGGCCTACGACTGAAGTCAGGTTGATAATCCGACCCCAACGGGCTCTCATCATAGGTTTTAAAACGGCACGACTCAAGCGGAAAATAGCGGATAAATTGGTATTGATCACGCTATCCCAATCGTCGTCTTTCATGCGCATGGCCAGAGTATCACGAGTAATTCCGGCATTATTAACTAAAATATGCGGCGCACCGTCTTCGGCTAGCTCGGCTACTAAAGCCTCGGTGGCTTCAGCGTCATTAACATCAAGCACTACGCCACGTCCACTGTAGGGCTCGAGCATTTCGGTGATGCTTTCTGCTCCGGCTTCGGAAGTGGCTGTACCTACAACGGTGGCGCCTCGGCTGGCTAATTCGAGGGCAATCGCTTTACCGATGCCTCGAGTAGCGCCTGTAACTAGTGCCAATTTTCCTTCGAATTGTTTATCGTGCACAACTTACCCCTGTAAAGCATCCAGAGCAGCCTGCAGGCTGTCGGGATCATTAATTGACAAGGCTGCGAGGTCGCGGTCGATTCGTTTAACCAGGCCGGTTAAAACGCGCCCTGGCCCACATTCGACCACATGAGTAACACCACGCTCTTTCATTTCTTGGATAGTTTCCACCCAGCGAACGGCATGCCAACTTTGACGCACCAGAGCGTCTTTTATGGCTTGTGGCTCGGTTGGCGAAAGAACGTCGACGTTATTGATAAGCGGAATTTCGGGTGGCGCAACTTCAAGTTGGTTAAGTGCTAATGCCAACACGTCGGCTGCCGATTTAAGCAAACTAGAGTGAAACGGCGCCGAGACTGGCAGACTAACTGCCCGACGAGCCCCCATTTCTTTGGCCACTTCGCACGCGCGCTCGACAGCCGCTTGGTGTCCGGCAATAACAACCTGAGCCGGAGCGTTAAAGTTAACGGCCTCGACCACACCACCCCCTTGCGCAGCTTTTTTACAAGCTTGTAAAACCTCGTCGTCGGATAAACCCAAGATGGCGGCCATACCACCCATACCCACTGGCACAGCCGTTTGCATAGCGTCGGCACGAATGCGAACCAAACGCACGGCATCATCAAACTCGAGCGCCTTAGCAGCAGCCAAAGCAGTATATTCGCCAAGACTGTGGCCGGCCACCAAGTCGGGTTGGCGGCCACCAGCGGCCAACCAAGCTTGATAAATGGCATACGATGCCGTCAACATTGCTGGCTGAGTATTACTAGTGAGGTTTAAGGTTTCAGCTGGGCCTTCTTGGATAATTTGCGACAAGTTTTGATTAAGAGCCTCGTCGGCCTGTTTAAGAATACTTGTAACCACCGAATTATCGGCCCAGGCATCGAGCATGCCTACAGCTTGCGAACCTTGACCTGGAAAGACGAATGCAACTTTCATGTTTTTCTACTTAATCGAACTTACATACGGGCTAGAACAGAACCCCAGGTAAAGCCACCACCAACGCCCTGCATCAACACAAGGTTGCCTGGCTGGATGCGACCATCGCGACGCGCAGCGTCTAGGGCTAACGGCACACTAGCGGCTGACGTATTCGCGTGTTTGTCGACCGTTACGA
>DATGSD010000341.1:0-2060 GCA_035302965.1 Burkholderiaceae bacterium
CATAGTGTTCGGGAGGGCGGTTTTCGCGGCGGATGAATTCGGCAACAAAGTCGTTGGCCGGCTTGTGATATAAATCGTGCGGGTTGGCCCACTGCATTAAACGCCCATCTTTCATGACGCCAATGCGATCGCCCAAGGCAAAGGCTTCGGCCTGGTTGTGGGTAACCAATAGGGCGGTGCAATCGCTGTGTTTTAAGATAATGCGCAATTCGTGCGCCAAGCGCTCGCGGGTGTCTACATCAAGATTAGAAAAGGGTTCGTCAAGCAAAAGCAACTGAGGCTGCGGCGCCAAGGCCCGCGCCAAGGCCACACGCTGTTGCTGCCCACCCGAAAGTTCGTGGGGGTAGCGTTTAGCATGTGCTTTTAAATCGACTAGCTCGAGCAACTTATCGACGCGTTGACAGCGCTCGGGGCGGCTGCAACGCCGCAAACCAAAACCAATATTGCGCTCGATAGTTAAGTGCGGAAAGAGAGCATAGTCTTGGAACATCATGCCAACTCGTCGTAGCTCTGGTGCCATGGTATAGCCCACCGACGACAAGCACTGGCCATCGAGCACTATGCTGCCCGCACGCACGGGCTCGAAGCCGGCAATGGCACGCAAAATTGTGGTTTTGCCACAACCCGATGCGCCTAATAAACAGCCAACCTCGCCCTTATCGAGGTCGAGCGAAAAATCGTCAACCACCTGGTTAGGGCCTTGGGGGGTGTCGTAAACCACCCGAATCGAGTCGATTTTAAGTAAACAATTCATATAAGTGCATTAATGTGAGGCACGTAACTGGTGGCGAGCCAATAAAATAACCGGCAATAAACCCGCTGCCACAATGGCTAAGGCGGCAATCGCCCCTTCGTCGTAGGTGCCGCGAGCGGCTTCACCATACAACCAAGTGGCCAAAGTTTCAAAATTGACCGGGCGCAACAGCAAAGTAGCGGGCAGTTCTTTCATGGCATCAACGAACACAAGCAAGGCTGTGGCCCCAATTGCCGGCCGCAGCAAGGGTAGGTGAACGCGCCGTAGCGTGCCTTCGGCCGACTCGCCCAATAAGCGCGAGGCTTGTTCAAGCGACGGTGGAATGCGTGCCAAACCCGATTCGAAACCACCTATAGAAATGGCTAGGAAGCGAATAACATAGGCGCAAACCAAGGCCGTAAACGAGCCCATTAAAAACAAACGCGGCGACAAGCCGGTAAACCAATTACCAATTTGAAAAATTGCCGAATCGATTAAATTAAGCGGCAATAACAAACCAATGGCTAATACCGTACCAGGAACGGCGTAACCAATTGTTGATAAACGTCTAGATAAGCCCAATAAAGCCGTTTGCGTACCCTTGCGTACATTACGAGCCGCCCATGCCACCAATAAACCCAGCACCACGGTAACCACGGTTGCAAAAAAAGCTAGGCGTAGCGTGTTCCAGCCGCTATCGAGAAGTTGCGCCGACACCGCGCCAACGCCGTGAAAATGCCGCAGCGTTTCGTAAACCAAATAGGCAGCGGGCGCAAAAAAACCAACAATAATCGGAAACCAGCCCAAACCCATAGCAATTAAGGCCGAAACGCCACGCAAGGGGCGGGGCTGAATAGGATGCATACGCTGTGTGCTCGAAAACCGCTGGTAGCGACGGCCGTGACGCTCGAGCGTAATTAGGCCAATAACAATAAACAGCATTAACAAGGCAATTTGCGCAGCTCCGGCCATGTCAGAGCGGGTAATCCAGGTGGTATAAACCGCAACAGTTAACGTTTGCACCCCTAAAAATTCGGCCGCCCCAATATCGTTTAAGGCTTCTAACAAGGCCAAACTAACACCAACCGCAATGGCCGGCCGCGCCAAAGGCAGTGCCACCCGCCAAAAGACGCCGCGCGCCGACAAACCCAAGGTACGCCCGGCTTCGAGCAAACTGGCTGCTTGGGTGGCAAACATTACACGCGTGCTTAAGTACACATAGGGATAAAGCACAAACCCCAATAAAACAACGGCGCCCCATAACGAGCGAATATCGGGCAGACGAAACTGCCGTGGGCTGCTATAACCCAGCAAATCGCGAATAAAA
>DATGSD010000342.1:0-3494 GCA_035302965.1 Burkholderiaceae bacterium
GCCGCGAATATCGCGCCCACCACTGCCGGCTTCCGAACGAAAACAAGGGGTATGGGCAGTTAAGCGCATAGGCAGTGCGTCGGCCGGCAAAATACTGTCGCGTGCTGAACCCGTTAAGGTAATTTCAGACGTTGAAATTAAATAAAGCTCAGAGTGGCTGTCATCATCGTCGTCGTGGTGGCTGCCGCCCTTGGTAACCCAGAACATATCGTCTTTAAACTTGGGTAGTTGGCCGGTACCAAATAAGGTAGCTTCGTTGGCCATATATGGCGTGTAGCATTCTTCGTAGCCATGCTCGTTAGTTTGCACATCGAGCATGAAGTGAGCAAGGGCGCGGTGAAGCTTGGCCAGTTGCCCGCGGAGCATCATAAAGCGTGAGCCAGCTAGTTTGCGCGCCGACTGGAAGTCGAGGCCAACCTTTTCACCGAGTTCGACATGATCTTTGGGCGCAAAATTAAACGGCTTGGGGTTACCTTTGTCGTCGGTAGGGCAAGCCAGCCAGCGGCGCTGTTCGACGTTATGGCTTTCGTCGTCACCGGCAGGCACACTTTCGTGCGGTAAATTAGGAATATTAGCTAACCAAGTATTCAGCTCGGTTTGAATGGTATTCAGCTCGGCCTCGAGTTTTTTGAGTTGATCGGGAATGGTTTGTGACTCGGTGATTTCGGCGCTGGCATCTTTGCCTTGCGATTTTAATTGGCCAATCAGTTTTGAGACCGCGTTGCGGCGAGCTTGTAGGTTCTCGGTTTCTACTTGAACCGATTTGCGCCGATTTTCGAGTTCGGTGAAGTAGGGTTTGTCGAGCTGGAAGCCGCGTCGCTGAAGAGCCTGTGCCGTAGTGTCGAGTTCTCGGCGCAACTGATTGGGATCTAACATAGTTAATAGGGTATAAGTTTAAAAATTATTCAAAAATGCCTTAAGGCTGCTGGCTAATTAACGCGTTCGTACTTTTAAAGTAAGAAAGTAGTTGATTTGTTGATTAGAAAAAGTAAGACAGCAAGCTGTAGCCGATCATAAAACAAATTAGCTGTTGCTAGCGTTTGCGATGAGCTTGATCGAGTTGCTTTAAAAAGGCAAGCTTCTCGCTAATTTTACTCTCTAGGCCACGATCGGTTGGGCGGTAAAACTGCGCCGACAAACCGTCAGGAAAATAATTTTCGGCGGCAGCATAGCCGTGCGGTTCGTCGTGGGCATAGCGGTAAGCTTTGCCGTGTCCCAGTTGTTTCATAAGGGCTGTGGGGGCGTTGCGTAAATGGTGGGGTACGGGTGCGCTGCCATGCGTTTGGGCATATTTACGGGCCGCTTTATAAGCCGTATAAACGGCGTTCGATTTAGCGGCACAGGCTAAATAAACGACGGCTTGAGCCAGTGCTAATTCGCCTTCTGGCGAACCAAGGCGTTCGTAGATGGCAGCGCTGTTAAGCGCTATTTCGGTGGCTCTAGGGTCGGCTAAACCAATATCTTCAACGGCCATGCGCACGATGCGTCGCGATAAATAAGCGGCATCGGCGCCGCCATCGAGCATGCGAGCAAACCAATATAAGGCCGCATCGGGGTCAGAACCGCGCACGGCTTTGTGTAGGGCGCTGATTTGGTCGTAGAAGGCGTCACCACCTTTGTCGAAGCGGCGTAAGTTTTGCGACAAGGTGCTTTCTAACCAGGCGGCATCAATGTCAGTTTGTTTGGCCGCGATAGCCGCTTCAACCAAAACCTCGATGGCATTAATAAGACGGCGCGCATCGCCATCGGCCCAAGCGGCTAGCTGGGTACGAGCATCGGGGTGAAGGGTAGGTAGCGCAACGCTGTTGGCCGTTTCTTTTTTTAAAACTTGCCCCATCTGAGCAATCGCCTTGTCGGCGAGTTGTTCGAGGTCTTTTTGCTGTATGGGCTTAAGTACATAAACCCGAGCCCGCGATAACAGCGCCGAATTGACTTCGAACGAGGGGTTTTCGGTAGTGGCTCCAATAAAGGTAAACAAACCACTTTCAACGTAGGGCAAGAAGGCGTCTTGCTGTGCTTTATTAAAACGGTGAACTTCATCAACAAATAAAAGGGTGCGTCGACCTTGTCCTTGAGCTTGACGAGCCGCGTCGACGGCATTACGGATATCTCTAACCCCACCTAGCACGGCTGATAAGGCTATAAAGTGGGCATCGAAGGCGGTGGCCATTAAACGCGCTAAGGTTGTTTTGCCGACACCGGGGGGACCCCAAAAAATTAATGAATGCGGTCGCCCCGACTCGAATGCAATACGTAGCGGCTTGCCCGGCCCGAGCAAATGGCTTTGCCCGACAACGTCGTCTAGCGTTGCTGGACGCATTTGTTCGGCTAATGGCGGATGACTAGGGGTTTGTTGTGTAAAAAGATCAAGTCCGGTCACTGATTGTCTTGGCCCATAGTAATAACGTCGACATTGGCGGGTGGCTTGAATTGAAAGTCGGTGTTGTTGAGTTGGGGATTTTTCTTGATATTGCTAAGGTTGATTTTAGTGGTTTGCCCAAAGGCATCGAGTAGCAATAATTGCACCGGAAGCTGTTCATCGAGGCCGATATCGACATGAGTAAAACCCGCGTTATCGCGCTTTGGTGTGGCGCGTAACCAGCTTAAGCCTTGATCATCGGCTAGCGCTTCGAGTTGAAAGTTTTCCTCTAGAGAGTCCGATCCAAACAAAATCGCAGCAGGAGAGGAGCCCATTGAAGTCTCGAGGGGGCGCTGGGTAACTTGTTCGAGGTCGGGGTCGTATTGCGATACGGTTTTGCCATCTGACAGCACTAGTTGTTCGTAGGGTGTGTCGATATGCCACTTAAATAAGCCCGGACGCTTAAAGGCAAACGTGCCACTTTGGCTTTTGGTCGCACTATTGCGTCTGGCATCGAAGGTTTGTTGCCGAAACTCGCCAGTGGCCGAATGCACATTTTCAATAAAGTGCTGTAATTGTTGTTGGGCATCGTTAGCGCTAGCGGCTAACGGTAGACAACCTAAAAGGCCGGCCAGTAATACGTGCTTAAGCCAACGCCTGTGGCTTAGCTTGTTAGCTAGTTGTTTTAGCAACCAGCGTTTTGTCCTTAAACGTATTTTAGGCATGGTGTGCTTTCGCCTCGGTTTTAGTAGTAATAACAGCTTAGACATTAAATCGCTTTTTTGTTTACGACACGGCAGCGTTTTATTCAGCAAATAACTTGGCTTTGTCTGGCCGTTGGTTGGTTTTCTTAATATCGAATTGTTTAGAGACCGGTAAGTGGTGGGCATATTACGTCTCGTCGTCGGCGGGGGCCGGCGCCAACACTTCGCGGCTGCCGTTCGATTGCATTGGCGACACTAAGCCGCTTTGCTCCATTTGTTCTACTAAACGGGCAGCACGGTTATAGCCAATGCGTAAGTGGCGCTGTACCGATGAGGTTGAGGCACGGCGAGTTTTTAAAACTAAGGCCACTGCTTGGTCGTAAAGAGGGTCGGTTTCAGCGTCTGATATGCCTGTAATTGGGTTGACACCG
>DATGSD010000343.1:0-4168 GCA_035302965.1 Burkholderiaceae bacterium
AAGGTAACAACTTGCTCGACCACTGTTTGTAACGGCGTAAACGCTGGGTTGCTTGGGTTTTGTGGTTCGTTAAGGGCTTGGCGACACACAGCCGACGGCAAAGTTGCCGCATAGGGTGTTGGCCAGGCCCGTACCGCATGAATGACCGATCGTAGTGCGTTTAGGGTAGATCCTAAAGCCTGGCTACCATCGGCGCAAATAATGCAGCCAACAGCCCTATTATCAAGGTAGGGGCGCTCATCGTCGCGCAAGTCTTCGATGTAATCAAGGGCGTTTTTTAATAAACCTGGTATTGAGCCATGGTAACTGGGTGTTGAAATTAACAGGCCGTCGGCATTTTTTAATGCATCAATAAACGTTGTGGCTTTATCCGAACGACTTGTGTCTTCGGGCTGATAAATTTCAAATAATAAGTCGGGACCAGAAATTTGTAAGGTACGCGCCCCCATAAGCTGAGCAATTTTTAAAGCGGCTTGTAGGGCTTTTTCAGAGCTCGAATTAGCACGGTTGGTACCGCCAATACCAACAATTAAGGGCGTAGCATTGTGTTTAGACATAATTTTGTAGCCAGATAAAACAAAGCTTGGCAAGGGTTTAAGCGGTTCGGTTTAGTTTTTAGTTTTATAAGTAAAAAGCGGCCTTGCTGCGGCCGCTTACGGGTTTTTAACGAATGCCGCGGGCTTCTAGAATGGGTAAGACCGTGTCGCGGAAGTACGGAAACTCTTCCGCATAATCAAAAAACGACAGGGTGGTACCGTTAAAACCCGCTTCGTGTAGGGCGCAAATACCGTCAGCAACTTCTTCAGGGGTTCCTACCAAAGGATAACCACCATGGCCGGCAGCCATGCGCTCTTTAATTAATGCCAAGAGGTCGTGCGGAAATGATTGGGCATGGGCGAACTGTAAACGCACTAAGTTTTCGGTAGCGTCCCAATCGATATTGTCGAGTATGTAATCCCATCGTTTTTGGGCTTCTTCTTTGGTGGGACGACAGATAACGTGAGAAAATGTTAATACACCAACATCGCGTCCGTAAGTTTCTTTGGCGCTTTGCTTAATTTCAGCAACTTCTGTTTTCGAACGTGCTAAATCGATGGCTGGGGTGAACAAAAAATTGGCATTTTTACCGGCGAATTCGCGCCCGAGGCCAGACCCAGCGGCATTGTATATTGGTGGCAATACAGCTGGTTTTGGGTCGCTATGGACGTTTTTTAATTTAAAGTATTTGCCGTCCCAATCGAAACGGCCGTCGTGTGTCCAGAGCTTTTTGATAATGTCGTACCATTCTTGGGCGTATTCGTAGCGGGTTTCGTGGTCATCGGGTAGGTTTAAACCCAAGGCTTCGTATTCGGGTTTATTCCAGCCCGCAACAATATTTAAGCCCACTCGGCTGCTACTAATTTGATCCATTGTTGCGATTTGCTTAGCAACAACAACCGGGTGGTTAGCCGTTGTATGAATGGTTGCAAATACCGTTAATTGTTTGGTTTTAGCTAGTAAGCCGGTGGCCCATGTAACGGTTTCAAGAACGTAGCCATGGAAGTTGGTTTCGCCGCCATAGCCAATCCAGCGTGCTATTGGCAGCATGAAATCAATTCCGGCGTCGTCTAGCAATAAAGCCAGCTTTAAATTGCTTTCCCAGTCGGCTTTCCACCGATCGGGAAGTTTCGAGACGGTCATACCGCCCGAACAGTTGCTAGAGAATGTTCCTAATAAAAAGCGATTTTTATTTAAAAAGGGGTGAGCGCTCATTTTGTCTCCGTTGATTTTGTTATAAAGCCAATGCCTATTACGGCTTGTTCGCCTACCTTAAATAGGGAGAAAAAAATGCGCTATCTGGTTTCTGCTAGCGGTATCTAATTTGTGCAGTTATTTGTTTTTTGTTTAAAACAATGCGGTTAATGCTATGAGCTCGCAGCGTCGAATTGCTCATCTTGATATGGATGCTTTTTTTGCATCCGTCGAACTATTGCGCTATCCCGAATTACGGGGGCGGCCAGTTGTTATTGGTGGCCGAGGCCAAGCACCCAAGCGTTTAGCAAATGGGCAGTGGCAGTTTGCTACCTTAAAGTCGTATGTGGGCCGTGGGGTTGTAACTACTGCTACTTACGAAGCTCGTGCGTTTGGCGTTCATTCGGCTATGGGGATGATGAAAGCGGCTCGTTTAGCACCACAAGCCATAATGCTGCCGGTCGATTTTGTGCGCTATCGTGAGTATTCGCGCCGCTTTAAAGAAGCTGTTCGTCGTATTGCGCCCAAGCTAGAAGATCGTGGTATAGATGAAATTTATTTAGATTTAACGGATCTTCCTGGCCAAGATGTTGCAATTGCGACATCGTTAAAAAATGCCGTTTTTGAAGCAACAGGATTAACGTGTTCGATTGCAATCGCACCAAATAAATTATTGGCTAAAATCGGTTCCGACCTCGATAAGCCTGATGGCTTAACCGTACTAAGCGTTGGCGATATTCCGAGTCGTGTCTGGCCGTTAGCGGTTAGCGAAATTAATGGCATCGGGCCGAAGTCGACGAAACGTTTAAAAAGTTTAGGTATTGAAACTATTGGTCAGTTAGCTGCGGCCAGTCCTACCCATTTGCAAGCGGTATTTGGCACAACTTATGCGCGTTGGTTATTAGATGTTAGCCGCGGTATCGATAACAGCCCTGTAAAAACCCATTCAGACCCTAAGTCGATTAGCCGTGAAACGACGTTTGAGCGCGATCTGCATGTGCAATACGACAGGCAATTATTAACAGCCGCCTTCGATCGCCTCTGTCAGCAAATTGACGCCGATTTAAGCCGCAAAGGCTGTAAGGGTAGAACGGTTGGCGTGAAACTACGCTATGAAAACTTCGAAACCGTTACGCGAGACCTAACCTTGCCCGAGGTAACACAAGATATTCGCTTAATTAGACGTGCAGCAGTTCAGTGTTTGCGACGTGCGCCACTAGACCAACGTCTTCGTTTATTGGGTATTCGTGTTAGTAATTTGATTTGTTGCGATTCAGACGATAGTGAAGATTCTTACGGCGATGGTTTTCCTAAGCAATTAAGCCTTTTGTAGGGCGTTGTAATCGTTTCTTTGCTAGCGCTAGGCCAGCACTAGTTTTTAGTATGTTATTTTTTATCGATGGTTGTAAGCCTTTTTTGCTTACGGCTGGGTGTAGGCGTAAACAGGCTTTTTAACGAACAGTTGCGACGTCTTTTTATAGTTGGCCTGGTTAAAATAGCGGTTTGATTTGTCGGGCTGTAGGCCTTTTTAATTATTTCATCGGAGCAAAAATGGAATTTGACCGTACGGGTGTCAATGCCTTAATGGAAATTACGGCCAGGCCAGACCTTGTTTTTGTAAGCGGCCAAGGTTCGTGGTTAGTCGATCATACTGGTAAGCGCTATTTAGATTTTGTACAAGGTTGGGCGGTTAATAGCCTGGGGCATTGCCCGCCGGTTGTTATTGAGGCTTTGCAAAAACAAGCTTCGGTATTAATTAACCCTTCGCCGGCTTTTTACAACCAGCCGGCTATTGACTTCGCCAAGCAATTGGTGGCCGCTTCGTGTTTTGATCGGGTGTTTTTTGCTAATAGTGGGGCCGAAGCAAACGAAGGAGCGATTAAATTAGCACGCAAATGGGGGCGCTTACACCGTAATGGTGCCTACAAAATTATTACGTTTGAACATGGTTTTCATGGTCGGACGTTGGCGACCATGTCGGCGTCGGGAAAATCTGGCTGGGACAGCCTATTTGCACCCCAAGTCGATGGCTTTCCAAAAGCGCAATACAACGATTTAGCGTCGGTTAAGGCTTTAATTGATGATGATACGGTTGCTATTATGCTTGAGCCAGTACAAGGCGAGGGTGGTGTTATTGCGGCCAATAAGCAGTTTATGCAAGGTTTGCGCGACCTTAGCCAACAACACGGTATCTTGCTAATTGTTGATGAAGTACAAACCGGCATGGGTCGAACGGGTACGTTGTTTGCTTACCAACAGGCCAGCATTAAGCCCGACATTATGACGTTGGCAAAAGGCATTGGTGCTGGTGTGCCATTAGCTGCTTTGTGCGCGACCGAAGCCGTTAGTTGCTTTGAACACGGCGATCAAGGTGGCACCTACAATGGCAACCCATTAATGGCCGCTGTTGGTCTTGCCGTTTTAAACACCATTAACA
>DATGSD010000344.1:0-3813 GCA_035302965.1 Burkholderiaceae bacterium
TTGATGCAATTTTGGGCAACCAGGTGTTGTCTGGCGACGTTGTCATTATTCGCTACGAAGGCCCCAAGGGGGGGCCGGGCATGCAAGAAATGCTTTACCCAACGTCTTATCTAAAGTCTAAAGGCTTGGGCTCAAGTACCGCTTTATTAACCGATGGGCGCTTCTCGGGCGGGTCGTCGGGCTTGGTAATTGGTCACGCATCGCCCGAAGCGGCAGAGGGTGGCAATATTGGCTTGGTTAACGATGGCGATATTGTCGAAATCGACATCCCGAACCGTCGTATTCATTTAGCGGTTTCCGAAGACGAACTGGCGCAACGTCGGCGCGATATGGAAGCCCGTGGCCCCGATGCTTGGCAGCCTCGTACGCGCCAACGGGTAGTATCGCAAGCGCTACAAGCCTACGCCGCTATGGCAACGTCAGCCGATCGCGGAGCGGTGCGCGACATCACTCAATTAAAGCGGCGCTAGTTAATAAACAGAACCTGCCTGGGCGAGGTGTCGCGCAGGCAGTTCGTTATACCGGCCCTTGGTTTAATTCCAGGTCTGGGTTTGAGCGCCTAAGCCGTGCTTGGCTTGGCCAATTAATGTTTTTTTCTGTCAAGACTCGTGACTTTTGCCACGAGTCTTCAGTTTTGCCATCGGGTTGCTGGCTTTTCGTAACAAAACCATAAGAATCTGGCCACCATAGCAATTAGAAGCTAGGGCATTTCGAGTACACAGACAAACTCGGCTACTACGCGATACTGTTGCTGGTTGGTGTCGCTTAGTTCAATCGATTTAATGTTGGGGTTGTATGAGCGCGGTTTTAGCAAGATTTTTTTGTGTTGCCAGCCGTCTTCATCAGAGATTTTTATGCTTTGATATTCTTTAAGCGTGTAGCGTGCACCATCGTTTGTGTTATGTATATCAAAGCATTCAACCAATACAATTTTGCCGTTGCGGCTTCCACCCGGGTTAAAACGGAATAGACAAACAGCACCATCCGGAATAATTTTATTCATGGATTCGCCCAAAACCTGGCAAGCAAATAGGTTTTTACCGATGGGTATTTCTTCAGGAATGGCAATCCAACGTTCATGAGAGGCCGTTTGTGTTTCGCTAAATTGGCCAGCGGCCGCCTTTAGATCGTAATACGGTACGGCATTAACATAAGGTTTTAACGTTAGGCTGGGCTTTATCTGGATAGTTGCTGGCTTAGAGCTAAAAACAGTGATGTGCTGCTTGAAATACTCGCGCAGATTTGGGTCGCATGCGTATAAAAACGTGCCCTTAATACCACGCAGCATCATTGTTTTATAAATATTTAAAATATATTGCTTAAGCTCGTCGGGGTCAGTAATGGCTTGTTTTCCCAGACGGTCGTGATAGCGATCGGCGTTGATAATAATTTGCTGTTTATCTGGGTCGTAGGTAATTTCTGGGCCAAAAATAATGCCGGTATAGTTTAAGTCGTAACCTTGAGTGGTATGAATACAGCCCACTTCATTTTCGGCGCCAGGTGTGTTTATCCAATCGCTGACTGTTGTATTCCAGCGCAAACGGACGTCACCAATTTCAATATCGTAGTAGCCCGGTTCGTCTTTTGATTTCCAGGGCCAGGCAAAGCCAGCAACCAAACGTGCCAAGCCATGTTGGCTGTTTTTGTGTTTAATTTCGGCTACAAGTTCGGCGAGGTCGTCAAACACAGTTAGTTCGTAGTCTTTAGCCTTAAAAGCGTCGCCCTTTTTTAGCTTAAGGTTAAGCAGATGGTCTACAAACTGTACATAAGCTTGGCCACCTTGCACTCTAAACTGCGAACGCAATTCAATTGTTTTTGTACGGCTTGACGATTTTAAGGTCGTGAAGTCGGCTGTATTGGCATCTGAGGGTTTTATTGATTGGGCGGAGTCATAAAAGAAAATCGCCTTATCGGCCTGTTTTTGGACCCAATCAATTTCAGTGCTGGTATGTTTATCTAAGCCAAGCGCTTCGCAAGCCCGATCAAAAGCGCCATAGTAGGCACCTAAGTTTTGCCGTTTACGTAGGCGATGCGATTCATCAACTAGCACGATGTCGTAGCGCTGCCGGCTTAATTGGCTGGGGCTAATAACCATGTTTGAACGCAGCCCAACAACGTTGCGAAACGCTTTTTGTAAGGTTGTTCTGAACGACGTCATGGGCACGACTAAGGCCATCCGTGGCTTGGGATAGCGTTTTCGCAGTTGTTCAAGTAAATAACGAACCTCGTTTTCGTCATCCGAGAACTCGAGTAAATTAAGTGCTTCGGGGTCGGTATGCATGAGTTTAAAAAAGAAGATGGCGAGCACCGACTTTCCTGTGCCAGCGCCACCTTCAACCACTAAGTTTTTCATCTTGGGTTGAAGCAAAGCACGCATGATCTCAACCAACCCTTGACGTTGGTCGAACGATAACGTTTTATAAGGTGAATATTTAAAGACATCCGAATTATTAATCGATTCAAGAGACTGTCTTGCAACTCCTTGCGCACGAAGTTTGTCCCAGACTGACCGAAAAATCGGAGAATAAAGTTCGTTTCTTTGGTAGTAGTTATGATCGGCCAAACCGAGGTTGGCGTTTAAGAGCTGAAATTGTCCGTCAGCGGCCAGGTATTTTATGAGTTCCGATTCGATGTCGAGCGTGGCCGATTTATTAAAATAGTCGCTGCTAATAAGATGGACAGTAGTTAGCGTTTTTTTATCGCTGTGCTTCAGGTGGCTATTTAGTCGCTGCAGCGTATTTGTAGTTTCACCAATATAAGCTCGGCGTGCTCGTTGGCTACTTAAAATATAGACTAAAGGCCAGTTACCAGTAGCAAACGCGTTGGCTCCAATTTCTGATAAGGCTTGGCTTGAAAACGGATAGCGGTTAATTTCGACCTGTGGAGTTAGGTTCATAGCTCTGTATATTTTGTAGCATTACCTTTAGCTTTATCGACAGGATACTTGGCAGCATTTTGTTTCATTTTATCGAGAATAATTTGTTTTGGCTCAAGCCCGTAGTTGTCAGCGATTAGCAAGGCATATGTTAAGACGTCGGCAAGCTCTTCTTGCACTTTTTGTCGGTCGGCGTCTTCGGGCTTTTTCCACAAAAACACTTCAAGTAGTTCGCTCGCTTCTATGCTTAACGCCAGTGCTAAATCTTTGGGGTTATGAAATTGTTTCCATTGGCGTTCATCACGAAATTGCCGTAATTGCTGAATAACGTCGTCCATAGTTGGGTCCGAATAGTGTGGGTCGATCAAAGCTTGTTAGTACCTGGCTTGTGTCAGTTTTTTTATACCGCACGGCCTGGCTTACTTGGCTTTTGATATTATCCGTTTAAATTCTCTACAAGCGCCTAATGGCTTGCTTGTCATTGCGTATTAGCAGTGCGAAACTTGGTTTTTTACCGGAGTTTTTTATGTCTACGTCTAAGCGACTGCGATCGGCGCATATCACTCAGGGTGTCGAACGGGCCCCTAACCGTTCGATGTATTATGCACTTGGTTATCGAGCTGAAGACTTTTCCAAGCCAATGGTAGGGGTGGCAAATGGTCATAGCACAATAACACCGTGCAATAGTGGTTTACAGCCACTCGCCGATGCGGCTGTTGAGGCGATTCGCGCCTCCGGTGGAAATCCCCAAACATTTGGAACCCCGACCATTTCAGATGGCATGGCCATGGGTACCGAAGGCATGAAGTATTCATTAGTGTCGCGCGAGGTTATTTCTGATTGCATCGAAACTTGTGTGCAAGGTCAGTGGATGGATGGTGTGCTCGTTATAGGCGGTTGTGATAAAAATATGCCGGGTGGCATGATGGGGATGCTAC
>DATGSD010000345.1:0-2887 GCA_035302965.1 Burkholderiaceae bacterium
TAAAAAAGGGCGTTACACCAAGTGGTATACGCCCTTTTTCCAGCCCTAGAGGGACGAGGGCCGGGTTTTACTGAAAGCCATTCGAACGCTTAATCGAGAACCTTCCAGTCGCCGTCTTCGATGACAATCATGGTAACGGCACGCTCGTCATGACCAAAGTGATCGTCTGGTGTCATATTGAATACGCCGTGTAAAGCGTTAACTTCTTCGATGTTTTCGATGGCATCGCGTAACGCTGCACGAAATTCTTTTGTACCAGGCTTGGCCTTTTTAAGCGCTTCAGGTACAGCGGCCTGCAAAATTAATGCAGCATCGTATAAGTGAGCACCAAACGACGACAAGCTGCCTTCGCCGTGTTTTTCTTCGTATTTTTGCTTGTACTCGAGGCCAACGGCTTTAGAAGGGTGACTTTCGGGTAGCTGCTCGGCCACAACAACCGGACCAACCGGCATAATTGTGCCTTCAACGGCTTTTCCGCCTACACGAACAAACTCTTTAGTTGCGGCGCCATGAGTTTGATAGATTTTGCCCTGGTAGCCACGTTCTTGCAGGGTAACTTGTGGCAAAACTGCTGGCGTGCCCGAAGCGCCTACTAAAATAGCATCGGGATTAGCGGCAACCAGTTTCACCGCCTGACCGGTAACACTGGTGTCGTTTCGATTAAAGCGCTCAACGTTGGTTACTTCAATACCCACTTCCTTGGCCGCATCGGTAATGTCTTTAATCCAGCTTTCACCATAAGCGTCGGCATAACCAATAAAGCCAAGGGTTTTAACGCCCGAATCTTTCATGTGCTTGGCTAAAGCGTCGGCCATAATACGGAAGTTTTGAGCGGTACGAAACACCCAGAAGTTTTTCTCATCGGGCAAATCCATTGGTGCCATGGTAATTTGCGGGGTTTCGGTCTCGATAGCTACTTCAGCAATGGCCGCCGAAGTTGGCGTGGCCGACGAGCCAATCAACACATCGACATTGTCTTCAGAAACCATTTTGCGCGCGTTGCGACCCGCTTGCGTGGCGTCGGTTGCGTCATCAAGAACAACGTAGTTTACTTTTTCGCCACCGATAGTCTCGGGTAGTAAAAACACCGAGTTTCGCTGGGGCACCCCTAGAGCCGCGGCCGGCCCGGTAGACGCTAGCGAAATACCAACGTTAACGTCGGCCGCTGCAGGCGTGGCACCAAAGCCCGCAAGCGATAAAGCCAAGGCCACACTGGCCAACTTAATGGTTGTTTTCATGTTTCTCCTCCGGAAAAAACTCTTAGGATCGGACAGCAGTGCTTAACAAATTACATTAACAGGCAATGTTTTAACTGAAGTAATAAGCGGTGTTTGCGACAAACGGATAAAAAGAAGGCCCCACACACCAGCAAACGTTACCGCACCGTAAAGGTGACTGACCAAATGTAAGCTTTGCTTAACACGCGGTCAATGGGTTTTGCATTAATTAAGGGGTAAGCACCCACAATACAAAACATAAGCAGGGGTAGGGCACAGACCATTATGGCCGTTTCCGGCCATTTAAACGGCTTAATTATCGAGTTCGATTAACTGCCAATCGCCATCTTTAACGGTAATTAATACACGTGCGCGCTCGTCATGCCCAAAGTGGTCGTCAGGCGACATGGTAAACACCCCATGGGTGGCCGGTAATTCATTCGTGGCTTCGAGGGCATCACGTAGCGCCTGGCGGAATTCGGCTGTACCTGGCTTGGCTTTTTCAAGCGCCTTCGGAATCGCCGCTGCTGTTAATAGGTAAGCATCGTATAAATGCGCACCAAAGGCCGAAAGCGAACCTTTACCAAATTTATCTTCATAAAGCCGCGTGTATTCCAGACCAGGGGCTTTAGATGGATGCGAGTCAGGCAACTGGTCGGCCACAATGATTGGCCCAACGGGTAACACCGTACCTTCAACCGCATCACCACCTACCCGAATATATTCTTTGGTGGCCGTACCGTGGGTTTGGTAAATTTGCCCTTTATAACCGCGATCGAGCAGGGCAGCTTGTGGCATGGCCGATGGCGTACCTGAAGCCACAATTAAAATGGCATCAGGGTTGGCCGCCACTAATTTAACGGCTTGGCCAGTGACGCTGGTATCGGTGCGGTTAAAACGTTCGAGACCGCTTAATTCGATATCGGTGCCTTCTAGGCTGCGGTTTAATTCGCTAAGCCAGCTTTCGCCATAGGCATCGGCATAACCAATAAAACCCAAGGTTTTAACCCCATTGGCTTGCATATGCTCAATAATGGCATCCGCCATTACGCCAAAGTTTTGCGGAGCACGGAACACCCATTTGTTTTTTTCAGCCGGAAACTCGAGCGGAGCGAGGGTGATTACAGCAGTTTCAGCTTCGTCGGCCACTTCAGCCATGGCGGCACTTGTAGGCTGTGAGGACGACCCCCACAACACATCGACTTTTTCTTCGGCCACTAATTTACGCGCATTACGACCCGCTTGGGTTGAATCGGTAGCGTCATCAAGCACGATGTAATTAACCTTTTCACCCGCGATGGTATCGGGCAAAATCGTGACTGTATTGCGTTCAGGAATCCCCAGTGCGGCGGCAGGGCCAGTGGATGACAAAGAAATCCCTATATTAATATCGGCAAATGCCGGTAGAGCCAAGCCACTAGCAGCAAAAGCGGCCGCCACAGCTATTGTTTTAATCGATTGTTTCATGTCTCCTCCTATGTACAGATTGTTATTGCTAAGCGAATGAACGCTTGCTTGTCGTAAACAAAGCGCAGCTGCTGTGAAACACCGTAGCGGCTCCGTCTAGATGCCAACACCTCAGCACCAACACCTCAGCACCAACACCTCAGTACCAACACCTCAGTACCAACACCTTAGTCCCAGAGCCTTAGCACCGACATCTCAACAGC
>DATGSD010000346.1:0-2659 GCA_035302965.1 Burkholderiaceae bacterium
TGCATTTCGCCGTCAATTTCGAGATCGGGGTCGCGCTCTTGCACAAGCTCGAGCGCGACGCGCATTTTCTCACCCGAAGCCGAGCTTCCGGTACCAAAATTAGAACGCGACAACAAGGCCACCTTAGGCTCCATATCGAGACGACGCATTTGCGCCGCAGCCGCTAAGGTAATTTCGGCTACCTGTTCGGCATCGGGGTTGTCGTTAATATGCGTATCGGCTAGTGCGATGGTGCGATCAGGTAATAGCAGAATATTCATGGCGGCATAAGTGCGGGCACCCGGAGCCATGCCAATAACTTCTTCGACAAAGCGTAAATGGTTGCCATAAGAACCTATCGTGCCGCAAATCATGCCATCAGCCTCGCCCAAACGAACCATCATGGCACCAATTAGGGTTAAACGACGACGCATTTCTACGCGCGCCATCTCTTTGCTAACGCCTCGACGGCACATCAGCTCCCAATAGTTAGTCCAGTAACGATGGAAGCGATCGTCTTGCTCGGGGTTGGTAACCTCGACATCGACACCCAGCTCGAGGCGCAAACCATAACGCTCGATACGCGTTTCTAAAACTGCAGGACGACCAATTAAGATAGGCTTGGCTAATTTTTCGTCGACAATAATTTGAACAGCACGTAATACACGCTCGTCTTCGCCTTCGGCAAAAACAATGCGCGATTTGCCGCCATCGCGCACCAAACCTTTTACGGTTGAGAACAACGGCTTCATAAAAGGCGCTGAGTGGTACATAAACTGCTCGAGACGCGCAACATAACTTTCAAAATCGGTAATTGGCCGTGTCGCGACACCGTCATCCATTGCCGCCTGTGCAACAGCTGGCGCCACCCGAACAATAAGCCGAGGGTCGAATGGCTTGGGAATTAAATAATCAGGGCCAAACGACAAACCCACCGTGCCATAAGCAGCAGCAACCACATCGCTTTGCGCTTCTTGTGCTAACTGGGAGATGGCTTCGACTGCGGCAATTTCCATGCCGCGCGTAATAGAACGCGCCCCAACATCGAGTGCCCCTCGGAAAATATACGGAAAGCACAAAACATTATTAACTTGGTTTGGGTAGTCGGAACGACCCGTAGCCATAATGACATCATCGCGCACAGCGTGAGCTTCTTCGGGAAGGATCTCGGGATTGGGGTTGGCCAAGGCCAAAATAATGGGCTGGTTGGCCATTTTCGCGACCATATGCGGCTTTAAAACACCACCCGCAGAGAGCCCAAGAAAGATATCGGCCCCCTCAATAATGTCGTTTAAGCTTCGCGCATCGGTTTTTTTAGCGTAACGCGCTTTTTTCTCGTCCATGAGCTCGGTGCGACCTTCGTAGACCACTCCTTCGATATCGCTCACCCAGATATTTTCGAGAGGCACGCCAATGTCAACAAGTAAATCGAGGCAAGCCAAGGCCGCAGCGCCGGCGCCCGAAACCACAAGCTTTATTTCGTCAAGGGTTTTGCCAACTACTTTAAGGGCGCTTGTTACGGCAGCGGCCACACAAATAGCTGTGCCATGCTGGTCATCGTGAAACACGGGGATATCCATGCGTTCGCGCAACTTAGCCTCGACGACAAAGCACTCAGGAGCTTTAATATCTTCGAGGTTGATACCGCCAAACGTGGGCTCGAGGCCAGCGATAATTTCGACAAGCTTGTCTGGATCGGATTCATTAATTTCAATATCAAAAACATCGACGTCGGCAAACTTTTTAAAGAGTACCGCCTTCCCCTCCATGACAGGCTTTGCGGCTAACGCGCCAATATCACCCAAACCCAAAACCGCCGTACCGTTGGTAATAACACCAACCAAATTAGCACGGCCGGTAAACCGCGACACGTTGCTAGGATCGGCCACAATTTCTTCACAGGCAGCCGCAACTCCAGGAGAATACGCTAAGGCAAGATCTCGTTGGTTAGAGAGCTGCTTGGTAGCAACAACTTCTAATTTTCCGGGCCGGCCTTGTTCGTGATATTCGAGTGCCGCATTGCGAAAATTTTCTTCCATGTCGACTCTGAAAAATAAAAATAGTGAAGGACACGCTCAGGGCGCGGCCAGGTTACGCACATTCTATCCCTTGACGGGCTCATCGTGCACTGTACTGTTGCAATTAATACTTAGCAAGGTTAGTAAAAACCGTCTAGAGCATTTGGTTGGCCCTAGGGTAAATACCGTGGGGATCGAAAAGCTGTTTAATGGCTTCATCCAGTTCAAGCGCATTAGCTTGCAAATCGGCGGCGCGCATTAAGCGAAATGGCGGTTGTTGCTGGCCAACAATTATTGGCTGAGTAAGTGCTTCTATTACCAACCACTCAACCCAAACCAAATCGCCCCCATGACCCAATAACAAATGTGCCAAATTAATATCGCCGAACGCTTTTGGCGACAAAGCATCGAGGCGATAACGCCCAGGCCACAATACCTGCTGTTGGCAAGCAAGGGCTTGATCACGTCGTCCCAATTCGAATAATTGTGGTACGGTTTTTTGTAATAAGGGCAATTCGAGTGCTAAACGAGAATTTGTACCAAACGGCCCCAGCGTGACATGGCTGCCTTCGGCAAGCAAGGCCGACGCATACAAAACACCTGAAGCGGCCAACTGCCCCGTAGGCCAGTCGCATAGCACACGGTCGGCAAGCCAAGCCGCC
>DATGSD010000347.1:0-3745 GCA_035302965.1 Burkholderiaceae bacterium
GGGCTTAAGCGATGAGGCATTGGCTAATTGAGGATATAGAATGGCCGGACGTAAGTTGGCAAATAAGCCCAGGTTTTTACGTAGGCCCAAGATGGCTTGTTCGGGACGAAGATGACGTTCGAGTTCGTCGTATTTCCAGTCGCCCACCGCGCCAAATAAAATGGCATCGGCTTTTTGCGCGAGTTTTAGAGTTTCGGGTGGAAGCGGATGGCCGGATTCGTCGTAGGCCGCCCCTCCGACCGCGCGTGTCTCGAGCGTAAGGTCGAGCCCAAGGGCGGTTAATACACGACAAGCTTGTTCGGTGATTTCGGGGCCGATGCCATCACCAGGCAAGACGGCAATGATGTGACTCATGGTTTTTATTTGGCTAAAGCGGGTTTGGAAGACGAACTTAGCATTTTGTTTGCACTAAGTTCTGAATAAAAACAACTGCATTTACGGCGCAAAACGTTACCTTAAATGCGCCGTAAACTTGCTGCGCAAACGAGCTAGGGCTTATTGCTATGCCCCTTGAGGACCAATTAGCCAAGGGTGTTGGCTTAGGCGCTGCTTTTCGAAAGCCCGAATTTTGTCGGCCTTTTCGAGGGTGGTTGCGATTTCATCGAGGCCGTTTAGCAAGCTGTGTTTACGAAAAGCTTCAATTTCGAAATGCATAACGCGCTGATCGGGCGTTGTTACCGTTTGCTGTTCGAGGTCGATGGCTAGTTGGTAGCCCTCTTGTTCGTAAACCTCGTTAAATAAGCCTGCCACTTCTTCTTCGCTTAAAACAATTGGAAGCAAGCCGATTTTAAAGCAATTGTTAAAGAAAATATCGGCAAACGATGGCGCAATAAGCGCTCGAAACCCAAATTGTTGCAGGGCCCACGGCGCGTGTTCACGGCTAGAGCCACAACCAAAGTTTTTGCGGGCTAATAAAATGGTGCTGCCCTGATAACGCGGTTTGTTTAAAACAAAATCGGGGTTAAGTGGACGCTTAGAGTTGTCCATCCCGGGTTCGCCTTTATCGAGGTAGCGTAATTCGTCGAATAAATTGGGCCCGAAGCCGGTGCGTTTAATCGACTTTAAAAACTGCTTGGGCATGATTAAGTCGGTATCGACGTTTTCGCGATCGAGTGGAGCGACTAGCCCTTGATGTTGGGTAAATGCTTGCATTACGAGTCTCCAAAAGTACGCACATCGACAAAATGACCGGCGATGGCTGCGGCGGCTGCCATGGCGGGGCTAAGTAAGTGCGTGCGGCCACCATGACCTTGGCGACCTTCGAAGTTACGGTTAGACGTTGACGCGCAGCGCTCGCCGGGTTCGAGGCGATCGGCGTTCATGGCTAAACACATTGAGCAGCCAGGTTCGCGCCATTCGAAACCGGCATCGATGAAAATTTTATCGAGGCCTTCTTGCTCGGCTTGTTGTTTAACCAAACCTGAGCCCGGAACAATCATGGCTTGTTTAACATTGGCAGCCACTTTACGGCCTTGTGCGACCGCTGCGGCTTCGCGTAAATCTTCGATGCGCGAGTTGGTACACGAGCCTATAAATACTTTGTCGATTTTAATGTCGGTAATGGGTGTGTTGGCTTGTAAAC
Source organism: Burkholderiaceae bacterium (assembly GCA_035302965.1). Taxonomy (GTDB): domain Bacteria; phylum Pseudomonadota; class Gammaproteobacteria; order Burkholderiales; family Burkholderiaceae_B; genus DATGSD01. The sequence continues at coordinate 1,583 of DATGSD010000347.1, forward strand.
CCATGTATTGCAGGGCACGCTCCATGCCCGCACGCCGTACAGAATCTTGCTCGGAAGTCGGGTCGGGAACGCGTTCGTCGACGGCAACCACCATTTCGGGTGAGGTACCCCAGCTAACTTGCGGACGCACTTCGCTGGCGTCGATGGTGATGACTTTATCGAAATGGGCTCCTTCGTCGCTATGCAAGGTTTGCCAATATTTAACGGCGTTGTCCCAGAGCTCGCCAGTTGGTGCATAGGGTTTATCGCGGAAATAATCGATGGTTTTGTCGTCGACCGCAACCAAACCCGAGCGCGCACCGGCTTCGATGGCCATATTACAGATGGTCATGCGCCCTTCGATAGAGAGATCTTGAATGGCTTGGCCGGCAAATTCGATGGCATGACCTGTGCCGCCGGCCGTACCAATTTGACCAATAACGTATAAAACCAAGTCTTTGGCGGTACAACCAAACGGTAACTTGCCATTAACTTGCACCAACATGTTTTTGTTTTTTTTCATGTGCAAAGTTTGTGTGGCCAAAACGTGTTCGACTTCAGACGTGCCAATGCCAAATGCCAATGCTGCAATAGCACCGTGGGTGCTGGTGTGCGAGTCGCCACAAACGACCGTCATGCCGGGCAAAGTGGCACCTTGCTCGGGGCCAATGACGTGAACAATGCCCTGACGCAGGTCGTTCATATCGAATAACGTAATACCGTAGGTTTCGCAGTTTTTTTCGAGGGTTTCGACTTGCAACCTCGAAATAGGATCTTTGATGCCGGCGAGACGATCGGTAGTAGGCACGTTATGGTCGGCTACAGCTAGGTTAGCACTTGCGCGCCACGGTTTACGCCCAGCTAGGGCTAGCCCCTCGAAAGCTTGGGGGCTGGTTACCTCGTGAACGAGGTGGCGGTCGATGTAAAGCAGGCAGGTGCCGTCGGGTTCTTGGTCGACAACATGTGCCTCCCATAATTTGTCGTAAAGCGTTTTAGCCATTGCAATGCTCTGTTATAAAAAATAAAAACTGGCTTAGCGCATAGCGCTTAAAAATTTTATGCCCACCGTAGTTTAACGGTTTGCCGATTCGTAAAGCGGCATCATTTGTGTGGCAATTTTGTCGAGATCAGCGATACGGCTGCTGGATGATGGGTGTGTCGATAAAAACTCGGGGGGCTGGGCACCCTGGTTTAAGCGCCCCATTTTTTGCCATAAGGTTACGGCAGCACGCGGGTTATAGCCCGCTCGGGCGGCAAGTTCGACGCCGATACGGTCGGCTTCTTGCTCGTGCCCCCGACTATTAGGCAAGCGAAACATGACTTCGTTCAGTTTGGCGCCCAAATCGGCTGTTTGTTGGCTGCCGGTTATGGCGGCTAACACCGATAAGCCTAAAGAGCTCGCTACCGCTTGCGAAACTTGTTCGCGACTATGTTCGCGTAAGGCATGCGCCATTTCGTGGCCGATAACGGCTGCTAACTCGTCGTCGGTGGGGTTAAGTTGTTTAATTAAGCCACTATATACCGCCATTTTACCGCCGGGCATGCACCAAGCGTTGGCCTCATTCGAGTCGATTAGATGAATTTCCCAATTCCAGTTTCGAGCATCAGGTCGAAATACGCCAACTTGTTGAATTAGGCGCTGGCTGATGGCCTGTATTCGTTTTAACTGTTGCGGGTTGGTATCGAGACGTTTTTGCGCTTTAGCCTGGTTTAAGGTAGCGGCATATTGGCGCTGTGCTTCTTGATCGAGTTGTTGCGCCGACACTAATGGTGACATATATTGCGCCCGCTGTACGTTTACAGCACCCGACTGTGTGGTATGCATAGGGGCACAAGCTGCTACAGCAAGGCTGCTAACAACAATTAAGGCAAGCGATTGAAGGCGCGATAAAACGGGCAGCGTCATGATAGCGTTAAGGCGTAAGTTAAACCGGCTTATTGGCCATTTTGGGCACGGTGGCGCAAGGCATGATCGATTAACACTAGGGCTAAGAGGGCTTCGGCAATAGGTGTTGCCCGAATGCCGACACAAGGGTCGTGGCGCCCAAGCGTTTGCACCTCGATGGCTTGGCCGTCGAGATCGATAGAAGGCCTTTTAATACGAATACTAGAAGTTGGTTTGATGGCCAATGACGCTGTAATTGCCTGGCCCGAACTAATACCACCTAACACCCCACCCGCGTT
>DATGSD010000348.1:0-2680 GCA_035302965.1 Burkholderiaceae bacterium
CATAAATGTTGAGACAGCGCAGCAAATGTACGAGGTTGTATTGGGTTCGGTGGCCAATACAACTATTTTTATCAGCGTGGCGGCCGTAGCTGATTGGCGTGTAGCAAACCCCGCTAGCCAAAAAATCAAAAAGTCGGCTGAGTTTTCGTGGGCCGATTTAGAGTTTGTTGAAAACCCCGATATTTTAGCCAGTGTCGCTAAGCTAAAAAACAGCCCCTATTGCGTCGGCTTTGCTGCCGAAAGCGATCAGCTCGACGACCATGCCACCGCAAAAAAGCAGCGAAAAAATCTACCCTTGTTAGTTGGAAATATCGCCCAAGAAACCTTGGGTTCTGACGATGCACGCTTGGTGTTGTTCGACGATAATGGGCGCCACCCTTTTCAACGCATGCCCAAGTTACAGGCTGCGCGCCAATTAATTCAGGCAATCGCCCAGCGCTACCATTCGACGCTATAGACCAGCACTTATATGTTAAAAACCGTAGAAGTTAAATTACTTGACCAACGCTTAGCCGATCGGCTGCCTAGCTACGCAACACCGGGCTCGGCAGGCCTCGATTTACGTGCTTGCATCGACGAAGCCCTAACGTTAAACCCTGGCGACACCCAATTAATCGCTACTGGCATGGCCGTTTATATTGCCGATGAGCGTTATGCCGGGGTGCTATTGCCGCGCTCGGGGCTGGGCCATAAACATGGCTTGGTTTTAGGTAATTTGGTTGGCTTAATCGATTCCGACTACCAAGGGCCTTTAATGGTGTCGTTATGGAATCGTAGCCAAACACCCTACACCCTAGAGCCTTTCGAACGCATCGCACAGCTAGTTATTGTCCCCGTACAGCAGGTGCAATTTGATATTGTTAGCGATTTCAGTCAAAGCCAACGCGGCGAAGCTGGTTTTGGTAGCACCGGCAACTTATAAGCTGCCTACGCGGTCTGGCCGCCTGGCCAAACACGCATCAGAAAAATATCACCTCAAGCACCTACTCTCTAAATAGATTGGCAACTAAGTGCTTGGGTATATTGCGTACTCGCCGAAGGTAATGCCGCCGATTTTTCGGGCCCAACTTGCGCTGCCATGGCTAAGGCTAAGGTTTGTACGCCTGTGCGTTGTGCGGCAATTAAAGGTTCTATGCCGTCGGCCTTAACGGGTACTTTGACATCCATTTGGCAAATTTTACCTGTGGCGCCGGGCAAGCCCGAAGGCGTCATTTGCCAACTGGCTTTAATGCGCGCAAATTGACCATACACAAGCTGAAAGCCTTGAACGTCAACGCGAAACGTCCAGGTCGGGATGGCTACCGAGCTTTTTATTTGGCTTAGGTCGATGGTTTGTAACTGCCCAGAAAGCGTGTTGGTAAGCGCCAAACGAATCTCGTCGCCCAATGGCGCCGTCCAGAGCGAATCGTTTAATACCGTAACTTCGGTTGAGTTTGGCTGGCTTAGCAATATTTGTGTGCGATCGACTTGCTCGGGAACATCGACATACGGGATTTGTATCGCAAACGCGGCTTGTGCGGTTGCTTTCTGCTTGTTTAAATCATCGTCGATGCTGCCCAAGGTGTAGTACTTGCTGGGTGTGGTCGTGCCACATGCTGCTAGCAATAAGCCTGCCAACAACAAAGAGAGATAAGCAAATAAGCGATAAGTCATAAGATCACCGCGATGTTATTGGTGGTGGCAGTTGATCGGGAGCGCGCCCTCTTAGCAAAGACGAGGGATGGGCTTGTAAATAATCGCTCAAATTACGTAGCGAACGCGCGACGCTATTAATTTCGCGCATAGTGCGCTCGAGATTGACATTAATATTAGAGTCGGGCGACAGCAATGTATTTACACTGTCTAAAGATGCCTGTGCCGCTTTAAGCGTTTGAGCAGCTTGTGGTGCAACCTGGGTATCGATGGTATCGAGGGTTTCGCGCAGCTTAGCCATACTCGCAATCAGTTCGTTGCTAATACCATCGAAAGGCACAGCATCGATTTTCTTAACGATGTTGGCAATTTGCTCTTGGAGGCGATCAAAATCGCCGGCAATAGTAGGAATTACCAGCGGCATTGTCGACTCGCTATAATCGGCCGGATCAGCATCAGGAAAGAAATTTAAAGAAATTAATTTCTGGCCGGTAAGCAAATTAGAGGTTTGGAGTTGGGCCCGTAAACCGTGTTCGATTAAAGGCCCAAGCAAGGCATGACCCGGGTATTGCAATTCGCCTTCGGCGTCGAATAAGCGGTCGTAAGCTTCACCAAAACGCAAGGGGAAGAAATGCGTTTTAACCAAAATATAAAAACGCTTAATAGATGGGTTGTAATCGAGATCGATGTCGTAAACCTTGCCCACCTCCATACCTAAAAACTCGATGGGTGCGCCAACGGTTAAGCCACGAACCGGCTGATTAAACACCATGTCGACGCGAAACGGTGGGCCATTAGGCTCGGCAAGTGCAATGTCGGCATCGGCGCTAAGCGTAAAAACAGTATCTGCTGGCGCAGGCGTTTCGTTATGTGGGTTAATAGATGCAAAAGCGATTCCACCCGCGACAATAGACGCCAAGGAAGCCGTTTGTAATTGCACGCCGTCAGAGCCAAAAGAAAAGTCGATACCGCTGACATTCCAGAAACGGGTATCAGAGGTGACGAATTTATCGTTAGGTGAATCGATAAAAACATGGATGTAAATTTC
>DATGSD010000349.1:0-8746 GCA_035302965.1 Burkholderiaceae bacterium
GTGCCGGTTAGCGCGGCTGCAACGGCAAAACGAAACGCTACTAAACCACTGGCATCGTTAAATAACGATTCGCTTTCAAGCAATAGCATGGCTCGGGGAGGCATGCTGGTGCGCCGGGTAATCGCCGAGACCGCCACTGGGTCGGTAGGCGTGACAATTGCCGCTAGGGCAAAGGCAACTGGCAGCGGCATGGCGGGAATCATCCAATGAATAAAATACCCCAGGCCCAAAACCGTGAAAAACACCAACACAAAAGCGAGCTGAAGGACGCCGCTGCGCTCGCGAATTAAGCCATCTTTTGGGATACGCCAACCATCAAGAAATAAGAGGGGCGGCAAAAACAATAAAAAGAAAATATCGGGATGGAGGTCGACACCACCGCCCGTAAAGGCCGCAATGCAAAAACCCAAAATGATTTGTATTAGCGGCAAAGGCAAATTAAACGGCAAGACTTTATCAAGCAAGCCACTTAATAACACTGCCGCCACCATAAAGAAAATAACTGTTAAGACGTCCATCAGCTACCTTTAAGCGGCTTTTTTTCTGACGCTATCTCTTGCCCGATGCGCAAGATCGGCCGCACTGCTGCTCCACAGCGATGTATTTAAATGCCTTATAGTAGGCATATTTACGCAAAAGAGCAGCGATAATAATGCTGCCAGCATATTTTCGTGGGCCAACAACCCCAGGTGGTACATTAACGCCAGCCGCGTAAAACCACACTAGGGCTGCGGGTGACCCAGGTGTTTTACACTTCCCAATTGGTTTTTTATTTTAGGCATACACTGTGTTGCGTCTGTTTGCTGCTGTTGTACCGCTTGCGTGGGTTTTGTCTGGTTGCGTCAGCCAACGCGCCCCATCCATTTATTTATTTGGATCGTATTTTCCATCATGGTTGCTGTGTGCCATTATCGGAATTGTCGGCGCGGCTCTAATACGCGTTTTGTTTATTCGTATTGGCCTCGATGACGTTTTACCGCTGCGGCTGTTTGTTTACGTATGTATCGCTATCATTATTACCTTGCTCACGTCGTTATTATTTTTTGCCCACTAACCGTTTGCCCATTAACTATTAACGCTCGATCACTTTTTGTTTGTCCATGGCCAACCCACCCCTGAAAAAAAAGAAATTTTCTGCGCGGCTTATTGCCGGCCTAATTATCTTGGCCGCCGTTGCCATTAGTTTGGGCTACCGCAGCATTATTTCCAAAAACCCGCTTTCGGAAGATGCCATTATCGATGCCGATGTCGTGCACATTAGCACGCCCGTGCCTGGGCGGGTTAAAGCCTTTCATGTCAAAGAAAATGCTCGGGTAAAAAAAGGCGATTTATTATTCGAGCTCGACCCTACCACTTACGAATTACGAGTTAGGCAAGCTAAAGCCGAATTGGCAGTGGCCTTGGCCGGCCTAGATGCGCGTCAGCGTCAGCTAAAAGCCGAAGAGTCAAACGCCGATATCGCCGCCGAACAAATTGCGCGAGCTCAAGCCAATTTAGCACTTACCCAACAAACCTTGGCCCGTCTCGAGCCCCTAGCTAAAAAAGGCTATGTAACCGCCCAACAATTAGACGATGCACGCACCCTACACGAAGATGCCAAAGTTAGCCTGACACAAGCCAAGAAACAATCAGAGGCAGCGGCTAGCCTAGTGGGCAACTTAGATGCCGCACAAGCTTTGGTAGAAGCCAGCCAAAGTGCTGTGGCAATCGCCGAAAAGGCGCTGGCCGACACCAAGGTTTACGCCCCTCACGATGGCTTAATTGTTGGCTTACATGTATCGTCTGGCGAATACGTTGCGCCCGACCAGTCATTATTTACCCTTATTAACACCGATGCCTGGTATGCCACGGCTTTTTTCCGCGAAACCGATCTGGCTTCTATTCGTGCTAACGAGTGCGCTCTGGTGTATGCCCTAGCCAACCCCAGCATAGCAATTAATGGCACAGTAGAAAGCATAGGCTGGGGGGTTAGCTCGGCCGATTTAATCGAACTGCCTCGGGTTTTACCCATTGTGCAAAAATCACTTAATTGGGTGCGGGTGGCCCAACGCTTTCCGGTCAGAATTTTATTAAAAGACGCGCCTGAAGCACTGTTACGCGTTGGTGCCTCGGCTACCGTAGTGATGCAGTATGACGGCGACTGTTAAAAGTTATATTCGCACCATAACGATATGGGCTTGGGAAGATATCCAACCTTTTGATGGTCGTTTTGCCATGACCTGGCGGGTGGCAGCTTTATGCGCTATAGCCACGGCTGTATTCATGACTTACGGCATCCCTTTAGCGGCCATTGGCTGCTATTTAATTTTGTATTTAATGAAACCCGATGGCGCCGAAAGCGCCATTATGGCCGGTGGTTTAGGCGTACTAATTGGACTTGCCATTTTAGCGCTGATTTTTTTAGCGCAATGGACAGTCGATGCCCCTTGGTTGCGTTTGGTCATTATTTTGGTGGGCTCGTTTATTTTTATTTATTTAGGGGCCGCCAGCCAAATTGGCCCAGAAGCCAATATTTTGGCCTTGGTGGTTGGCTTTGCCATGACCCTAATTGGCGATGTGCCCAACGGCGAAATAGCCACCCGAGCCATACTTTATGCGGGTTTAATGGCAGCCACCCCGATGGCATTAATTATTGCCTTTAGCTTGTTTTTAGGGCGTTCACCGCTAAGGCTGCTGCGTCAACAATTGCACGAGCGCCTAGAAGCAGCCGCTCAAGCGTTTGAGTCGTCAACGGCCCTAGGCTCGGCACGTACTATGACGCACGAAGGCAATAGCACACTCGATAAATGGGCCTTGTTTTGCCAGCTGCTGCATTTATGCCCAAGCACAGAGGCCAAATTTTTGCGTTCGGCCATCGACGACAGTTACCGAGTTTTAATGGCGGTTTTAGCATTGCCACCCAACACACCCCAAGCCACACGCCAGGTGCTTGCCGCTGCTTGTCGCGCAGCCGCCGATCGAATTGTTCAAGGTCATAACAGCAATACACCTACCGATGCCTCGCCAAACTCGGATGAAACCACTAACAACACCGAAGGGCCCGACCCGTTGGCAGCACTTTCTAGCGCCGAGCTTGGCTCGGTGGCGGCGGTTACTGACGCATTAAAACGCTTGCAGCGCGGGCAAGCGGGGCCAGCGCGCGAAAAGCAACACCAAGCGTTTTTCTACCCTGATGCTTTAAGCAACCCGGTTTATCAGCACTTTGCGATCAAAACGACAGCGGCGGCCACCATTAGCTATCTGGCCTACACCGCCATCGATTGGCAGGGTATCCATACCGCTATGATTACCTGCTACGTTGCCGCCCTAGGGACCACAGCCGAAACCCTGCACAAACTGGTTTTACGCATTGTGGGTTGCTTAATTGGTGCGGCCATGGGTGTGGCCTCTATTTTGTTTTTAATCCCTTACATGACCAGTGTGGGCTCGTTGATGCTATTGGTATTTGTTGCCATACTGATTGCGGGCTGGGTGTCTTCGGGCCCCGAGCGTATTGCTTATGCGGGCATTCAAATTGGTTTGGCTTTTTTATTAACGGTTATACAGGGTTTTGGCCCCGATTTGCACTTGTCGGCAGCGTCTGATCGCATCATGGGTATTTTATTAGGCAACCTGGTTACCTATCTCGTGTTTACCCGCCTCTGGCCACTTAGTGTGGCCGATGTCGCACGACAACAATTAAATCAAACGCTACAAACTTTAAATACCTTAATAGAGAAATTCCAAAACCAGCAGCCCGATTTTGCTGGTTTAGCTCGCAGCAGCGAAGCGCTGAATCACACTAAAGAACAGCTAGAGCTTAGCGTTTTTGAACCTCGCCGTTTACGCCCGGGTGATGACACTATCGGACAGTTACAAGAGCTTGCCGAAAATATACAAGACGTCTTGCCTGAAATCGCCTACCCGAGCAGCCAAACACAACGCCAAGCCACTAGCCATTATTTAAAACAAGCTCACGCGCAATTAAACACCGATAGCCCCAATTCTGACAGCAGCAACTTAACGCCCGCCCAAAATCATGACGCCACGCCCTAATAAGCTTTATCGCTCACACCAGGTATTAACTGCTGCTAGCCGCCAGTTTATTCGGGCTGCAGGGTGTTTAAGCCGAGCCCTTGTGCTAGTTGCTTTGACAGTTGGGCTTTCCGCTTGTGCGAGCAACGCGTTACAGCGTGCGCCGCAAGCGCCAGATAAACCTTGGGTTGCGCCAAGCGCAACCGTGCCTGACCAAACTCCTATTCGTCACAACCATGCCCCTAGTACATCGGCGTCTACGGCAGCCGCTAGCACCGAATTTTCTGTGCCACGCAATCCGTCGTTAGCACAACTGCCCGACGGTCCGAAAATTGATCCCGACCGAGTCTACACACTGCCCGAACTCATCGACTTAGCGCAGCAAAACAACCCCGAAACACGCCTTGCCTGGAATCGGGCCCGCCAAGCAGCCTTGGCTGTAGGTATGGCCGAAGCCACGTTTTTGCCGATGTTGTCGGCTAATGTCATTGGCGGGTGGCGTAAAACGCGCACGCCCATCGAGATTCTGCCATGGGATCCTAAACTGCGTACCGAAACCCATGGCGTCGTGCCAATGCTCGCTTTAAGTTGGTTGGTATTCGATTTTGGCGGCCGGGCGGCCTTGGTAGAAGAAGCCGAACATGCCTCATTTGCGGCCAACGTTTTATTTAATGCCGCGCATCAACAAGTAATTTTGGCGGTTACCACGGCCTACTATAACTACGGGGCGGCCAAACGCCGCGTGGCCATTGCCGAAGAAACGCTAAAAAATGCCAAAACCGTTGCACGGGCGGTAAGCGAGCGACAAAAAGGGGGCATTGCGACAACCGTCGAGGTGGCTCAAGCCAAACAACAAGTTTCACAGGCGCAACTGCGTTTAGTCAATGCGCAAGGATCGGCTAATACGCATTACCAAGCCCTGCTTGGGGCTGTCGGTTTATCGCCCATGCAAAAAATTGCGGTGCAAGCCCTTGAAGACAAGGGGTTACCCACGCATTACGAAGGTATTACCGAAGAAACCATTCGTATGGCGTTATCGCAACGCCCTGATATTTTGGCGGCTTGGTCGGCCAGGCAAGCCAGTCAGGCGCACATTCGGGCGGCCGAATCGCAGTTTATGCCCAAGGTGTTTTTAAGTGCTATTGCGGCGCGCAATCGCGGTAGTTTTAGTGTTGATGGCTTACCGGCACTCGATGTCCAAACGGGTTCCAGTAATGTTTTGTTAGGAGTTAGCATCCCGATTTTTGATGGCGGATTGCGATCGGCCAACCTTAAACAAGCCCAAATTGCAGCCGATAAAGCCCAAGAGGTTTTTCATAAAACTCAAAAGGCGGCGGTACGCGAAATTAGCGCAGCGGTCGATGGCCTGCAATCGGCACTGGCCGCCTACCATGCCGCGAGAGAGCTCGAATCGGCCGCCCAAACCACCTACGATGCCGCTCTGGAAGCGTTTCAGCACGGTCTCGACACGGTTACGGTAGTGACCATGGCAGTATCTGGCCTTAAAGATGCCCAACAAGCGCGTAGCGATGCACATGCTCTTGCCTTAGCGGCTGCGGCCAACTTGGCCTTCTTGATGGGCGACATGACACGTGCCCAAGATCAGTGGGTTGACGATTCAACCCCACGCACACGCGGTGTCTTCCCCCCTCTTTCGGGCAAAAAACCATAAATTTTGGCTTACCCCTTGAAGATTTTTAGATCGCCCTTATAATTAGCACTCGAAGGTGGTGAGTGCTAACAATGTACTTACTGCCCTGTTAAAAATCCAACCAACATTTATTTTCAACTTAACAGGAGTTCCTACATGGCACTGCGTCCTTTGCACGATCGCGTGATCGTCAAACGTTTGGACAACGAGCGCACTACTGCCTCGGGTATTGTCATCCCTGAAAGCGCCGCCGAAAAGCCCGATCAAGGCGAAATCATCGCGGTCGGCCCCGGTAAAAAATCCGATGACGGCAAAACACAACCCATCGATGTCAAGGTTGGTGACAAGGTTTTATTTGGCAAATATGCTGGCCAAGCTGTCACCGTCGATGGAGAAGAACTGCTCGTCATCCGTGAGGACGAAATCCTCGCCGTGATCGAAAAGTAATCCGATACAAACGAATCAAGCAAGGAATTATCTATTATGGCTGCTAAGCAAGTTAAATTCAGCGACGATGCCAGAACACGCATTGTTAGCGGTGTCAACACATTAGCCAACGCTGTCAAAACCACCATGGGTCCAAAAGGACGTAACGTCGTCCTCGAGCGCTCCTTTGGTGCTCCCACCGTAACCAAAGACGGTGTTTCTGTTGCCAAAGAAATCGAACTCAAAGATCGCTTCGAAAACATCGGCGCTCAGCTCGTTAAAGAAGTTGCTTCCAAAACGTCCGACTCGGCTGGTGACGGTACCACTACCGCAACTGTTTTAGCTCAGTCTATCGTTGAAGAAGGCTTAAAGTACGTAGCTGCGGGCATTAACCCAATGGACTTACGCCGTGGTATCGATAAGGCCGTTAGCGTTGCCGTTGAAGAGTTACGCAAGCTTTCTAAGCCTTGCACAACCAGCAAAGAAATTGCTCAGGTTGGTGCTATCTCGGCTAACGCTGACGAGTCGGTCGGTAAAATTATTGCTGACGCGATGGACAAGGTCGGTAAAGAAGGCGTTATTACGGTCGAAGACGGTCAGTCGCTCGAAAACGAACTCGACGTTGTCGAAGGTATGCAGTTCGATCGTGGCTACCTCTCGCCTTACTTCATTACCGAGCAAGAGAAGCAAATTGCTGCACTCGAAGAGCCTTACATCCTGATCTACGACAAAAAGATCAGCAACATCCGCGAATTGCTCCCCATCCTCGAGCAAGTCGCTAAGTCTAGCCGTCCTCTGCTCATCGTTGCCGAAGACGTCGAAGGCGAAGCACTCGCTACCCTGGTTGTTAACAACATCCGTGGCATTCTGAAAACCACCGCCGTTAAGGCCCCTGGTTTTGGTGATCGCCGCAAAGCCATGCTCGAAGACATTGCCATCCTTACCGGTGGCGAGGTTATCTCCGAAGAAACCGGTGGCACACTCGAAAACGCCACCATGGAGCAACTCGGTCAGGCTAAGCGCGTCGAAGTTGGTAAAGAAAACACCATCATCATCGACGGTGCTGGTGATACCAAATCGATCGAAACTCGCGTTAAGCAAATTCGCACACAAATCGAAGAAGCTACTTCCGATTACGATCGCGAAAAACTGCAAGAGCGTGTTGCTAAGTTAGCCGGCGGTGTTGCCGTCATCCGCGTCGGTGCTGCTACCGAAGTCGAGATGAAAGAGAAGAAAGCACGCGTTGAAGACGCTTTACATGCTACCCGCGCCGCTGTCGAAGAAGGCATTGTGCCGGGTGGTGGTGTCGCCCTTATCCGTGCTAAAGACGCTGTTGCTAAGGTTGAAGGCGAAAACATCGACCAAGAAGCTGGTATTAAGCTGATTGTTCGCGCTATCGAAGCGCCGCTGCGCACCATTGTTGCCAACGCTGGCGGCGAGCCAAGCGTTGTTGTTAACAAAGTTGCCGAAGGCAGCGGTAACTACGGTTACAACGCCGCAACCGACTCGTACGGCGACTTAGTCGAGCAAGGTGTTCTTGATCCAACAAAAGTAACCCGCACCGCGTTGCAAAACGCTGCATCGGTTGCTGCTTTGTTGCTCACCACCGAAGTAGCTATTGCCGAATTACCCCAAGACAAACCCGAGCCAGCCATGCCTGACATGGGTGGTATGGGTGGCATGGGCGGCTTCTAAATGCAAGCCCACGGCACTTAATGCCCTTGGTATCGCTAAATGCTCGGGCACAAGCCCGAGCATTGCAAGCAATTGCCAAAAAAAGCCTGCCAGTTTTACGGCAGGCTTTTTTGTTTCTGTACAATGCCAAGCACGCTGTTTCAACCTAAATAAGCACCATGACAACCACCACGTTCTATCAAAAGCTTCAACGCAGCTGGTCTAGTAATCAATCGATGTTAATGGTCGGCCTCGACCCCGATTTAGCGCGCTTCCCTAAAAGCTTGCCAGCTAATAAGCAAGAAGTGCTTACTTTTTGCAAGGCAATCGTCGACGCAACAGCGCCCTACGTTTGTGGCTTTAAGCCACAAATCGCGTATTTTTCGGCTATAGGCGCCGAAACGCAGCTTGAAGCGATTTGTGATTACATCCGTAGCAACTACCCACAGCTTTGCTTGGTTTTAGACGCCAAGCGGGGCGATATTGGTTCAACCGCTCAGCAATATGCCCGAGAAGCTTTTGAACGTTACCAGGCCGACGCCGTCACGCTTAACCCCTATATGGGGTTTGACTCAATAGAGCCTTATTTAGCCTGGGAAGACAAAGGCTTAATTGTGTTGTGCCGCACCTCTAACCCCAGTGGTTCCGATTTTCAGTTTATCGAAGATAAAAACGGGCTGCCCTTGTATTTACGCGTTGCGCAGCAAGTTGTGCAATGGAACCAAAACCAACAATTTGCCCTTGTGGTTGGTGCCACCTACCCCAAAGAAATTGCCAAAGTTAGGCAGTATGTGGGCGATATGCCTTTATTAATACCCGGCATTGGCGCCCAGGGCGGCGATGTTGCCGCCACGGTGGCCGCTGGGCGCGACAGCCAAGGTTGGGGCATGATGATTAACTCGGGGCGTGCCATTTTATACGCCAGCAACAAAGCCGACTGGCAAGAAGCCGCGGCGCGTGCCGCTGAAGCAGCCAAAGACG
>DATGSD010000350.1:0-2191 GCA_035302965.1 Burkholderiaceae bacterium
GCTCTGAGTTTGGCGAGTCGGGGCCAAGCTCGGGTTGTGTTTGGTCGGGCTCTGGGTGCGATGGTGCGGCCGGAGGTTGGTCGCTAGATACCGAATCGGTGCTTGTGATGACTTCGGAGCCAACATCGTTGTTCGTGCTGCTTTCTGTGTTGTCGGTGCTTTGGCTTGCTGTGTCGGCTTCGAGTGGGAAGTCGACCTCGAGCCCGATGGCTTCAGCCTCTGGGGGCTGGCCGTCGGGGCCAAATGCGGGTTGGGCCGGAAAGTCGTCGTTGGCGCCCGAGTAGGGGACAGCTTCGATTGGCCCTTCAGAGGGAACTTGGAAGGGTTGGTGGCTGGGTTGGTGGTCGCCTTCCCAGCGGCTGAGAAGGTCGTTTTCGAACCAGACTGTGAAGCGACGTAAGTCGGCTTTGCCATAACCGGGTTTGTTATAGTAGGGGTAGTCCCAGCGATTAGCCCGAAAAACGTCTTGCAGTGTTGGCGTTCCTAAAATGAAACGAACTTGTTCTCGGCTCATGCCTTTTTCTAGGCGGGCGACCTGGTCGGAGGTTATCCAGTTACCTTGTTGGATATCAGCCCGATACGGGAAGCCCCATTTGCCGCCGCCGCAGGCCGTTAAACTTAAGCTTAACGCCCCGGCAGCCACACCCAGAGCTAATTTAAACACAAGTGGTTTGGTTGCTGTTTGCACTAGGCACCCCTGTTAAATTTGTTTGGGTAAAACCGTTATCATAAAGGTATAACAACATACGCATCATAGCTTTAGTACGCGTCAGGCGTGCTGCGGCCAAATCGCTGCCTGATATCCATCATTTATTAGCCGGTACCCTATCATCATGAATGATCAGAATGCACTAAAAAACATGGGCCTGAAGGCGACGTTTCCGCGTCTCAAAATCCTGGATATCTTTCGGAAGGCCGAAGATCGCCACCTTAGCGCCGAAGATGTATATCGTGCCCTTATTACCGAAGAAGTCGAAATTGGTTTAGCAACGGTTTATCGTGTTTTAACCCAATTCGAGCAGGCAGGCATTTTGTTGCGTAGCCAGTTCGACGGTGGTAAGGCTGTGTTCGAGTTAAACGACGGCGACCATCACGACCATTTAATTTGCACAAATTGTGGCAAGGTTGTCGAGTTTGCCGACGAAGAAATCGAACGCCGCCAACATCTTATCGCGAAAGACCTCGGCTTTGTTTTAGAAAGCCATACCGTTTTGTTATACGGCATTTGCCCTGATTGTAATAAATCGGGGGCGCAACCCGGAGCCCAGGGTTTATAAGGCCAGCATTTCGCGCGCATGTTGTCGGGTGGTTTCGGTTATTTTAAGGCCACCGAGCATGCGTGCGATTTCATCGATACGGCTTTGTTCGTCTAGGGCTTTTACCAATGATACTGTGCCAGCACTTTTGCCCGATTTTTGCACCTGAAAGTGGTGGCTGGCGCATGCGGCAACTTGCGGCAGGTGGGTAACACACAATACTTGGTGTCGCTGGCCTAGTTGCTGTAGTAGTTTTCCGACTACCTCGGCAATAGCACCGCCAATACCAGCATCAACCTCGTCAAAGATAAGGGTGGGTACGCGCGCGGCTTGGCTGGCAATAACCGACAATGCCAGCGATAGGCGCGAAAGTTCGCCACCCGAGGCAACTTTGGCTAAGGGGCGTGGTTCGACACCGGGGTGCCCTGCAACTAAGAATTCGACGCGATCACTGCCATAAGGCCCTGGCGAGCTTGGGCTAAGGGCTATTTCGAAGCGGCCACCTTTCATGGCTAATTCTTGCATGGCTGTTGTTACGGCTTTTGCGAGTTTTTTAGCGCTTTTTTGTCGGGCCTGGCTTAATTGTTGCCCGACTTGCATGTAGTTGGCTTTGGCTTCTTGAACTTGTTTTTCGAGGTGGTCGATGGGGCTAGCGTGCTCGAGTTCGGCTTGTCGTTGTTTTAGCTGCGCGTGAAGCTGCGGCAGGTCGTGGGGTTCGACGCCCAGGCGCCGAGCAATGTCGAAGAATTCGGACATGCGCGATTCGGCTTGGGCTAAACCACTTGGGTCGGGTTCGCTGTCGACTAGGTAGCGATTGAGATCGGAGATGGCTTCGCTTAGAGTGATGTGAGCCGAGTCTAGTGCCGTTAAGATCGATTCGAGTTGTTTGTCGTGCTCGATTAAACGGTTAATTTCTTGGCTGGCTGCCAATAGCT
>DATGSD010000351.1:0-3335 GCA_035302965.1 Burkholderiaceae bacterium
GCGCGCTTTAATAACTTGGGTGTCGTTAAATACGAGTAAGTCGCCTGGGTGTAGTAATTTAGGTAGCTGATTGAAGCGATAGTCGTGTAACGTAGACTGCGCATCGAGATGGAGTAAGCGGCTGTCGCGCCGTTGCTCGGCCGGTGTTTGGGCAATTAGCTCGGGGGGTAAGGTGTAATCGAAGCTAGATAGGTGATTTAATTTGTTCACGGGTTGGTGCGAAATTAACAGGCTTAAAATAGCCTCTTGAAATACAATGCAGCCTATATTTTACGCAGGCCTCTTGTTTTGTGCTTAGCTTCGCAAAAACATTACTTAAAATGCTTGATTTAACCAGGGGCTTTTGTGGCCGCAGGTTCATATTCTCTACAAGCCATTTGCGTCTTGGGGTCGGGCGGCTGATTCGCTCAACCTGAATAGGGCGTCGTTTCATGACTAATAATCGACAAAAAACTTGTTCTCAGATACCGCTCAGCTTTTTGTGGCCCTTGTTTTATCAAGCCCAGTCAAAATCGCTAGCTCGGGTGCTTTGGCGTGTGGCTTTTCTGTTTTCACTTGCGCTAGGGTTGGTTTTTACGCAAGTTGCTGCGGCCGCACCCACGTGGCCGGGGCAACTTGAACAATCTTGGAAGCAAACGCGTTTGCCTTCATCGGCCTTGTCTTTGCTAATTAAAGAGCTCGACGGGCCGACCTTGGTTGATGTCAACAGCCAGGCCGTGCGCAACCCGGCCTCGGTAATGAAGTTGGTTACCACCTGGGTGGCATTGTCCGATTTGGGCCCCGCTTATCGGTGGCGCACTAGCTTTTTTGCAGCGCCTGGCAGCCATATTGATGCCCAAGGAAGCTTAACTGGCCCTTTGTATATAAAAACGACCGGCGACCCTTTTTTAACCGTTCCCGAATTATGGGATTTACTGCGCCAATTACGTTTGCGCGGTGTAAAAAACCTGTCCGAAGTCTTAATCGATCGTTCAGTTTTTGGCAATGTTGCCATTAATACTTTCGATTTCGATGGCGCGGGCGACCGTCCTTATAATGCCAGCCCCGATGCCTTAATGGTTGGTCTGGGTGCTGTGCGTTTGCTGTTTCAACCCGATCCTAAAGCTAAAAAGTGGGTGCCAATTATCGATCCGCCACTTCGGGGCGTCCGAGTTAGTGGCGACGTGGCGTGGGCCGAGGGGCGTTGCCCAGGGCCACCTGCTGTGGCAACCCGTGCCGTTCAGCACGAGGGCAATGTTGTGGTCGAAGTCGATGGCACGGTTGTTGGGTCTTGTGGCGAATTTAGCTTGTATCGCGTTATTCAACCGCAGCCAAACCACTTTGAGGCCGTGTTTCGTTTGCTATGGCAAGAGTTGGGCGGTACCTTGGGCAAAGGCTTTGGTGTCGCTAATTTACCGGCCGGTGCACAAGAGCTTGTCCATGCCGATTCGCGTTCGCTCGCCGAAATTGTCCGACGTATTAATAAGTTGAGTAATAATGTCATGGCTCGCATGGTATTACTAACCTTAGGGGCTGAGGCGATGGGGCCCGGAGCCACCCCAGAAAGCGGGGCTCGCGTCGCGCTTGCTAGTCTTAGTAGCCAGGGGGTCGATACTCAAGGTTGGGTGCTCGAAAATGGTTCAGGTTTATCGCGTATCGAGCGCTTAACCGCAGTCGGTTTGGCGCAAATGCTCGAAGTTGCTTGGCGCTCGCCACTTATGCCCGAATTTATGTCGTCGTTAGCTATTCCGGGGGTCGACGGTACGATGCGTCGCCGTTTACGTAACGATTCGGCACGTGGTGTGGCGCATTTGAAAACAGGCAGTTTGCGCGACGTTCGTGCGGTAGCGGGGTATGTGCTCGGTGCTAGCGGCAAGCGTTACTTGGTGGTTGTTTTGGTTAATCATGAAAACCCGGGTAATGTGCGCGCTTTCTTCGACGAGGTTATTCGCTGGACTGCTGCGCAGTAAGTACAACGGCTATTTGTTTGCCGAGGATTGTTATGACTATTCATGAAATTAGCCACCCGCTTATTCGACACAAATTAGGTTTAATGCGTCGTGCCGATTTAAGCACCAAAAATTTTCGCGAGATGGCGCAAGAGGTGGCTTCTTTACTAACTTACGAGGCCACCAAAGACCTGCCCTTACAGCCCGATACTGTTGAAGGCTGGTGTGGTGAAATTGCTGTCGAACGATTAGCCGGTAAAAAAGTCACTGTTGTGCCAATTCTGCGCGCTGGTGTCGGAATGCTCGAGGGCGTGTTGCGCTTAATTCCGGGTGCTAAGGTTAGCACTGTAGGGGTCGAGCGCAACGAAGAAACCTTGCAAGCGCATACCTACTTCGAACGCCTTGTTGGCGAACTTGACCAACGCTTAGCATTAATCGTCGACCCAATGTTAGCTACGGGCGGCTCTTTAATTGCCACAATCGACATGCTTAAAAAGGCGGGTTGCCTCGATGTGCGGGCTTTAGTGTTAGTTGCTGCACCACAAGGTATTAAAGCCGTTCAAGAGGCGCATCCCGACGTTCATGTTTACACGGCTTCCATTGATAGCCACCTCGACGAGCATGGGTATATTGTTCCTGGGCTCGGCGATGCTGGCGATCGTATTTTTGGAACCAGTCAAAAAAATACGTAAGCGCTAAGGCTTGCTACGGAGAGTGCTTATGTTTAAGGCTTATGAAGGCTTTAAAGTGTTGACTTGCCTACGGCGCTCAGTAGTCGTTGGTTTGCTGTTGGGCGCGGTTTTAGCAGGTCCAACAGCTAATGCCGATATTTGCAAAGCTCCATTTATGCATAACGACGGGCGTTTGTTACTAACAGGTTCAGGGCTTTTTCGGGTGGGTGCCGACCTTAGCTTTACCGATGTTAAAACGCCTTCTAAGGGGCGATGCGAAGCTAGGGTTGCAGGCAGTGCAAATTTTGCTTTTATGGCTTTTCCGTCTAGTGAAACCGAGCTTGATTATTCAATGCAAGTTGAAAAAGGTCTGGCGTCGTTTCAAAACATTGAAGCCGACGGCCAATTAACACCGGTTGAAGGGCAATTCGATTTGCGCTTGCTTGGTTTGTTTGCCTATGGCCAGCCAATTCGCGAGTCGGGGCAAACGTTTGCGCCACAGGCATTTAAAATACAAGTCGACACAAAAAACCCCGATGCTGCCCCTATAGTGGTGCATACCGGGCTTAAAACGGTGGGCAGCAAAGAAACCATTAAAACGGCCGCGGGCGAGCAAGCTTGTTGGCCCATACATTACAAGCGTGAAATTGAAGCGGTGCAGATATCGCTTGGCGGTTTAACAATGCCTTTACCCGCCATGGCGTCGCAAGTTACCGATTGGTTTTGCCCCGACTTA
>DATGSD010000352.1:0-3720 GCA_035302965.1 Burkholderiaceae bacterium
CGACGACCAAATCGCTTTGCTGGTACGTGAACACTTCGATTTACGTCCGCGTGGCATTATTAATATGCTCGACTTGTTACGTCCTATTTACACCAAAACGGCGGCCTACGGGCACTTTGGCCGCGCCGAACCCGAGTTCAGCTGGGAAGCCCTCGATAAAGCACAGGTTCTCAAGCAAGCCGCATAAGTAAAGGCGTTTAATTGTCGCGGGCTATTTAATTAGAACCGCAAGGGGGCAGCTTGCTGCAATCTTCGCACCATCAGCCACGCCAAGCACTTGCTTGGCGTGGTTGTTTTGTTTCCCAGCTTTGTGTGCGAGGCATTTGTCTTGGCTTTGTGACTTTAATTTTTGGGAGGTTGTTGCCGGTGTTTGGCATTGGGCCAAGCTGGCATGGTTGCCCGCTTCGTTTTTGCGGCGTTTAGGGTTTGGCCGCCATGGTTTGGCGCGGCATGAAGCGCCAGGCAAGCGACCAACCAACGAGGTGGGTGGCAATTAACATGGCAACGGTGCCGTTCCAGCTTGCCCAGGTGTAAGCAAGGCCGCAAAGCCATGCGCCTGCAAAACCACCGCTGTAATACACAGAGTAATACAAACCACTGGCTTGCGAGCGCCCTTCGGTAACTCGGTGGGCAATAAAGGCCATAATGGCCCCTTGGGTAACAAATAAACCGCAAGCCGATAAAGAAATTGCCACGATTACAATCCAAACGGGTTGCGCTAGTGTTAGCAGCAAGCCTATAACCGATAAGCCAAGGGCTAGCAAAACGGTTTGTCGTACACCAATAACCGGTATGATTCGCCCCGAAAGCGGGGTAATAATGACGCCTAGTAAGTAAACAGTAAAAACATTGGCCAGCTGGCTCGAATTAAACAAGTATGGGGCTTCAGCCAAATGCAAACTAACAAAGGTGAATTCGCCCACTAGCGAAAACAACACGGTAAAACCAAGCGCACAAGCCGCTTGTAAATAGGGGTTGCGTAATAGTTTGCCAAGGGTGGCTAGGCTTTCAGAAAACTGCCGGTTGGCAACAAAGTTTTTTGAACGTGGCAAACCCCAAATAATTAATAGGGCGCCAGCCAAGTTTAGGGCGGCCATAATCGTAAAAGCCGAACGCCAACCAAAAAAGTCGCTTAAATACCCTAAGATAAAACGCCCTAAAAACCCACCAAGAATACAGCCCGACATATACATCGTCATGGTTCTAACCATGGTCGAGCCACGCAGCTCTTCACCCACGTAAGCCACGGTTACTACGGTAACCCCGGGCACGGCTAAGCCTTGTAAAAAACGCAGAACAAACAAACCGTTAACCGAATCGACCCAGCTTAGTAATAAGGTTGGAATGGCTAAGGTAAATACCGAGGTAATAATTAACCAACGGCGCCCGAAGGCGTCAGAGAACATGCCTACAAAGGGCGCAGCCAGCGCTACTGCTAGCAGCGTGGCGCCAACTGCATTACCAATTTCAACTGTGGTCGCGTTTAGATCGTGTTGCAGTTCGGGCAAAATCGATTGCACCGAATACACCTGAACAAAGGCAAAAATGCCTAGCAGGGCCATGGTAATTAAAAACAGGGGGTGCAGCCGAGGTGCGGCGGCTGAAGAAGACGTTGAAGACATAAATGATAGGTGTGAGAGCGAAAAGCAAAAGACAAGGCCCGACGTGCCGACTTACTTAAGTATTGACCTTGGTTAGATTAGGGCATTTACAGAGGGATAAGCGCCACAATTAGGTAGGAGCACTATCGCCAAACGATGGGCAGCCAATACCGTATTCTCGATATTTTACCTTGTCAGCAAAGACAAGTTCGCCAAGGGCTAATTTTCGATCGGTGAACGAAATGGGTTACAATGCCGAATTCCTGAGGAGCGTTGCGACGGGTTGTTGCGCGGTCTATTTTGCCGTTGTCACCCCGCCAGGCTCAGGATGTATCGGTCAAACGACGCTCATCATCACCTGCCTGGCAGGCGACGGTGAGCCCAATAAAACGTCACCGCGTCTGTGCAGGCCTACGGAATTTAAACAATGACTACAGTAGCCGACACGACATTCACCGATTACAAAATTGCCGACATTGCCCTTGCCGATTGGGGGCGCCGCGAAATCGCTATTGCCGAAACCGAAATGCCCGGTTTAATGGCCGTGCGCGAAGAATACGCTGCCCAGCAACCCCTTAAAGGCGCGCGCATTGCGGGCAGCTTGCACATGACAATTCAAACGGCTGTGCTCATCGAAACGCTAGCTGCCCTTGGCGCCGAAGTTCGCTGGGCCTCGTGCAATATTTACTCCACCCAAGATCATGCTGCTGCCGCTATTGCTGCGGGCGGCCATCCGGTTTTTGCCATCAAGGGCGAAAGCCTCGAAGATTATTGGGAATACGCCCACGAAATCTTTAACTGGCCCGACGATAACCACGCCAACATGATTCTCGACGACGGTGGCGATGCAACTTTGTTACTGCACTTGGGTGCGCGCGCCGAAAAAGACCTCAGCGTGCTCGACAACCCCAGCAGCGACGAAGAGCGCGTGCTTTACGCCTCTATTCGTAACCGCCTTGCCACAAGCCCTAATTGGTACTCTCAGCGTCTTGCCGCCATCAAAGGGGTTACCGAAGAAACCACCACAGGTGTTCAGCGCCTGTATCAAATGTCGCAACGTGGCGAACTCGCATTCCCCGCTATTAACGTTAACGACTCGGTCACCAAATCTAAGTTTGACAACCTCTACGGTTGCCGCGAATCGTTAGTCGACGGCATTAAGCGTGCCACCGACGTTATGGTGGCCGGTAAAATCGCCGTAGTTTGTGGCTTTGGCGACGTTGGTAAAGGCTCCGCTCAAGCATTAGCCGCTTTGCGTGCTCAGGTTTGGGTTACCGAAATCGACCCTATCTGTGCCTTGCAAGCCGCCATGGAAGGCTACAAAGTAGTCACCATGGAAGAGGCTGCCGACAAGGCCGATATTTTCGTTACGGCCACCGGTAACTACCATGTCATCACGCGCGAGCACATGGAGCGCATGAAAGACCAAGCCATTATTTGTAATATCGGCCACTTTGACAACGAAATCGACGTTGCCAGCCTTAACGACCTTACCTGGGAAGAAATCAAGCCCCAGGTCGACCACGTTATTTTCCCCGATGGTAAGCGCATTATTTTGTTGGCACAGGGCCGCCTCGTTAACCTAGGCTGCGCTACTGGCCACCCGTCATTCGTGATGTCGGCATCGTTTACCAACCAAACCATTGCCCAAATCGAGCTCTTTAACCGTGGCGATGCTTACGAAACCGGCAAGGTTTATGTCTTGCCTAAACACCTCGATGAAAAAGTCGCGCGTTTACACCTCGAAAAAATCGGTGTCAGTTTAACTACGCTGCGCGACGATCAAGCGCGTTACATTAACGTACCCGTCGAAGGGCCCTACAAACCCGATCACTACCGCTATTAATAGCTTGTTGCCGCTGCAAACCGCAGCGGCTTTTTTCTAAAGGAAAAGTATGGGGTTTTCTGTTTTGTTATTGCTTTGGCTGCTTAACGCGGTTTCGTTATTGGTTGTGGCGTGGTTATTGCCAGGTATTCACGTCGCGTCGTTTGGCGCAGCCTTAATTGCCGCCTTGGTTTTGGGCTTGCTTAATACATTGGTTAAGCCGGTTTTAGTTATTCTTACCTTGCCCATTACCTTTGTTACCTTGGGTTTGTTTTTATTAGTTATTAACGCCTT
>DATGSD010000353.1:0-6004 GCA_035302965.1 Burkholderiaceae bacterium
CAAGGGCGCGGCTACGCTTTACCCCTATAACACCCAGTTGGCTATTAATAGTGGCGTTGCCGCGGCACAAAGCGGCGCGTTTATTTACCAAGCGCTCGCGATCAAGCACGATACAGGCCAACTACCTACGTTATTTGTAAGCGGCGGCGCTTGGCCGCAACTTAAACCCCACCTTTTGGCCGCTGTCAAAAACCTTCTACCCTCTGCAAGCCCAGAAAACCAAACCAAGCAAACCCAAATACACTCGATAGCAAACCCCGTGCTCGATGGACTCGCTGCGGTCGCTCAAGCGCACTCCGAATCAAAGAAAACACGACAAACTGGCAACACAAAAAAAACTGCTCGTGAACACAAGAATGACGGCAAAACGTTTGCCTCGTCGTAAAAAATCGTTAACGACACCGTTAACGAATTGCGCTAAATTTCGACAACAGCCACACTATGGACACAGATTCAGCGATTATTAAGCGGTTTAAAACAGGCAAAAAATAAAACCATGCGTATTTTGTTTATTGTTGTTGTCATTGCTAACATCGTAGTGTTTCTGTACGGTAAGGGGGTTTTTATGCCCGAGCCCGAGCAATGGGGTCGTACTGCTGCCTTGCCTAGCGCTTACAATGCCGAATACGTTGCCATTGGTTCGCCGCAAGCCAAGTGGTTGCCCTCTTCAAAAAATTCATCTTCGAGTTCTGGTCAAAAATAATCTGATGAAACCCATCCGCAAAGCCGTTTTCCCTGTCGCCGGTCAAGGTACTCGTTTTTTACCCGCCACCAAGGCCATGCCCAAAGAGATGTTGCCAATTGTCGATAAGCCACTTATCCAATATGCGGTAGAAGAAGCAATTGCCGCAGGCATTACCGATTTGGTTTTCATTACAGGCCGTAATAAACGCGCAATCGAAGACCATTTCGACTCAGCCCCCGAGCTCGAGCGCCAACTCGAAGAAAAAAACAAGCTTGAACTTTTAGCGTCGGTGCGCGAAATTTTGCCTTCCTACGTTAACTGTATTTATACGCGTCAGCCTGCGCCCTTGGGGCTTGGCCATGCCGTTTTGTGCGCAGCACCCATTGTTGGCAACGAGCCTTTTGCAGTTATTTTGGCCGACGATTTAATCGATTCTGATGTTTCAGTTACCCGCCAACTTATCGATGCCGCCCACGAACAAAACGGTAGCATTTTGGGCATTACACAAATCGAACCCAGCGATTCCGATAAATACGGGGTTATTTCAGGGCCAAGCGTTAATAGCCGAACCACACAAGTAAAGGGCATTGTCGAAAAGCCAGCACCACAAGATGCGCCAAGCAATTTAGCCGTGGTTGGGCGCTACGTACTCGAGCCCGAAATTTTCGAAAGCTTGCGGCAAACCAAACCCGGTGTGGGCGGAGAAATTCAATTAACCGACGCTATTGCGCACATGCTGAATAACCGCCCCGTTTATGGCTACGAATACGACGGCGTGCGCTTCGATTGCGGTAGCAAAGCTGGTTTTTTTCAGGCAACCGTCGAATTTGGCCGCAAATACCACAATTTGCGGTAAGCTGAAGGGGCAGCAGCTTTTTCTTCCATCGCTTTTAAAATAAAGGTAAGCCATGGAAATGATCGCAATTTACGCCCCTCAAACTGAATCTGAAGCGGCCGTTATTACGTCGCTAATGGATGCTTACGAAATTCGGCATTTTATTCGGGGTGGCCAATTTAGCACTATGTATCCGGGTGCCATCCCCACTAGCTTAAACGCCCAAATGTTGGTGGTTGACGCCGAGCAGGCCGACCTTGCCCGTCAGCTACTCGACACCTTTTTTACCGAAAGCGGCCAAGATCCAAACCCCGAACAGTCGTAAACAACTCATACTAGTGGCACAAAAAATAGGTTGTTTAAAACCCCGTTTTTGAAGCCGGCAAAGGTGTATTTTTGAGCCTGACAATAGTGTATGTACGAGAATATCCCAAGGGTTTTTAACACTAAAAATAATTAAATATACGCTAATGTCATAGTAGCTAAGCAAGGTAAGACGCAGCTAACATCTCAGTGCAAAATAGCTAACGTTTCAGTACAATCAGCCCTCCTACTCGCACGGCATAAACGCCACTACACTTCGGTTGACGCTATAGTTAAGCAAACCAAAGGCTAGAAAAAAAGTAGCGTTAAAAACACGGTGTTAAGAAAGCGCAGCTTTAAGAGAACGTCGCCTAAAGAAAACCTAGAACTAGGCAAAACCGCTAGGCGTGTTTCAACCCATACAAGATCACACTATCAAAAACAATAAAGGTGAAAAGATCGAACCTTTCACCACCAACGATTTTTTAACCAGGAGACATTTATGCAAGCCCGACAAAAAATTTTGAACGGTCACGAATCGGTGAAAGTTGCCATTGTGCAAACCCCACCGGCTTTTCTAGATAAAGACGCCACCATCGATATTGCCTGCGCCAAAATTGCTGAAGCCGCAAAAAATGGTGCCAATATTATCGCTTTTAGTGAAACCTGGGTTGCGGGTTACCCCTATTGGGGCGAAGGTTGGGAAAGCCATTTGCCCGATTGGGTCGATGTGCGTACGCGTTTTTACGATAACGCGATGATGATCCCAAGCGATGACACCCGTCGCTTATGTAATGCCGCCAAAAAAGCCAATGCGGTTGTCATTATTGGCTGTAACGAGCTCGATTCTGACCCGGCCGTACATACTATTTACAACACCCTATTATTTATTGATAACCACGGACAAATTTTGGGCAAGCACCGCAAGGTTATGCCTACGTTTGTTGAACGCGCCTTTTGGGGCAACGGTGATGCCAGCGGCATGCGCAGCTACCCAACCGATTTTGGCCGTATTGGCGGCTTAATTTGCGGCGAGCATCTCATGACACTAGCGCGAGCCCACATGATTGCCCAAGGTGAAGACATCCACCTCGGCGTTTTCCCAGGGGCGTTCAGCTTGCACACGGGCCCTAGCCTCGAAGAGCCCGATTCTACTGGCGACTATTTTTGGGGCTATGCTTCGTCGCGCGCTCATTCATTTGAAGCCGGTGCTTTCGTCATGACCTCTTGCGGCATCATGAATGACGAATCGCTACCCGATGGCTTTCCCATGAAAGACAGCTTAAATATTGGTTACGCGAAAGGAGGCAGTGCCGTGTACGCCCCCATCGCTATCCCGCTAGTTGGGCCAACCTATGGTGACACGATTGTCTATGCTGATTGCCCAGCACAAATGATTAAAGTCGCAAAAGCCATTATCGATACACGTGGCCACTACGCCCGCAACGATTTATTCGAACTGAAGGTAAATACACCAAGCCCAACGCCTTCGGTGCACGAACAAAATATCCGGGCGGTTGAATCAATTAGCAGCGGCGAGCTTAGACGCATTGCCGACCGCTACGAGCTTTCTCGCTCTGAAATTGTCGAGGCCATTGAAGCACAAGCACGCCAACTTGAAGCTATTGAGCAATCGTAAACAGCAAGCCTAAAAAAGCCCATGCTTTTGAACTGACTCCACAAAGTTGGACGGTTAACAACGATGGGCAAAAGGCCTGAGCCCGGTGCAATACCGAGCGCAGGCCTTTTAGTTTGAGCGTTATACGCTCGTGCTTGTGCTAGAGCTTACCTACTAGATAGTGGTGTTTACTTGCCAAGCTGGTCGATGGCGGCGTTTAAGGTTTGGCTAGGACGCATGGCCGCGTTGATTTTTTCAACGCTGGGGCGATAGTAGCCACCGATGTCGACGGGTTTACCTTGTGGTGCAGCCAACTCTTGCAAGATTTTGTCTTGGTTGTCGCTAAGGGTTTTGGCCAAACCGGCAAACTTTTGCTGCAAATCGGTACTGTCGGTTTGCTCGGCTAAAGCTTGGGCCCAGTACATAACCAAGTAGAAATGGCTGCCACGGTTGTCGAGGCCACCAACTTTGCGGTCGGGCGAGCGGTTTTCTTCGAGGAAGCGCTCGGTTGCCTTGTCGAGGGCAGCGGCTAAAACCTTAGCTTCGGGCTTGTTGTAGCTATTAGCGAGGTGTTCCAGTGACGCGGCCAAGGCTAAGTATTCGCCTAAAGAATCCCAGCGTAAAAAGCCTTCTTCGACAAATTGTTGCACATGGCGTGGGGCCGAACCACCAGCCCCGGTTTCGAACAAGCCACCACCAGCCATTAACGGCACAATAGATAGCATTTTGGCACTAGTGCCCAGCTCGAGAATGGGGAAAAGGTCGGTTAGATAGTCGCGTAAAACGTTACCGGTAACCGAAATGGTGTCTTTACCTTCGCGGATGCGGTCGAGCGAGAACTGTGTGGCCTCGATGGGCGACATAATGCGAATATCTAAACCGCTGGTGTCGTGGTCTTTTAAGTAGCGCTGTACTTTTTCGATCAGCTGCGCATCGTGGCCGCGGTTGGGGTCGAGCCAGAACACCGCTGGCGTATCGCTTAAGCGCGCACGCGTTACCGCGAGTTTTACCCAGTCGCGAATAGGTGCGTCTTTGGTTTGGCAAGCACGCCAAATATCGCCTTCTTCGACATTGTGCTCGAGCAAGACTTTGCCATTAGCATCGACCACCCGAACCACGCCGGCTTTGGGGATGATAAAGGTTTTATCGTGCGAGCCGTATTCTTCGGCGGCTTGGGCCATTAAACCCACATTAGGCACGCTACCCATGGTAGCTGGGTCGAGGGCACCATGGCGTTTGCAATCGTCGATAACGGCTTGGTAAACGCCTGCATAGCTACGATCGGGGATAACGGCCTTGGCATCTTGCAGCTCGCCAGCCGAGTTCCACATTTTGCCAGAGTCGCGAATCATGGCGGGCATAGAGGCGTCGACGATAACATCGCTAGGTACATGCAAGTTGGTAATGCCGCGATCTGAATTGACCATGGCCAAATTGGGGCGCTGCTGATAAAGCGCATCAATATCTTTTTTGATGGCTTCTTGCTGGTCGGCAGGCAGGCGCTCGATACGCGCGTATAAGTCGCCAATACCGTTGTTGGGATCGAAGCCAACTTCGGCCAAGACGTCGGCGTATTTGTCGATAACGTCTTGGTAGAAAACCGACACAACATGACCAAAAATGACCGGATCGGACACCTTCATCATGGTGGCTTTTAGGTGCACAGAAAACAGCACACCGTTGTCGCGGGCATCGGCAATTTGCTCTTGTAAAAACTTACGCAACTTAGCAGCCGACATAACTGATGCATCGATAACTTCGCCTTCTAGTAGCGCAAGCTTATCTTTAAGCACAACCGTGCTGCCATCGTTGGCTTGCAATTCGATTTTGACGTCGCCGGCTTGCTGCACCGTAACCGACTTTTCGCTGCCGTAAAAATCGCCCTCAGACATGCTGGCAACGTGCGAGAGTGAATTGGGCGACCAAGCCCCCATGCGATGCGGGTGGTTGCGCGCAAAGTTTTTAATAGCGGCAGGTGCGCGACGATCGGAGTTACCCTGGCGCAATACGGGGTTAACCGCACTACCCTTAACCGTGTCGTAGCGCGCTTTAATGTCGCGCTCTTCGTCGGTGCTTGGGTCTTCGGGGTAGTTGGGCAGGTTGTAGCCCAGCTTTTGCAGTTCGGCAATAGCCGCATTTAATTGTGGGGTAGACGCACTAATATTAGGCAACTTAATAATATTAGCCTCGGGCTGCTTGGTTAAAGCGCCCAATTCGGCCAAGGCGTCGGGGGTTTTTTGCTCGTCGGTTAAACGGTCTGGAAACACCGCTAAAATACGACCGGCTAAAGAAATGTCACGGGTTTCTACATCAACGCCTACCGTACGGGCAAACGCTTCAATTAGGGGTAACAGCGAACGCGTGGCTAAGGCTGGCGCTTCGTCAGTTAAGGTATAAATAATTTTTGATGTCATAAATTCCTCTGGGGCTAGCGAGTAATAAATTACCAGCCGATGCAATCGACACAACAATAATTGGGTAAAAGTTATTGCCGCGGCAAATGCGCTACAGTCTTTTGTCTTATAGAAGACCTAAGCAAACGCACTATTATAGCGGCTACACG
>DATGSD010000354.1:0-3021 GCA_035302965.1 Burkholderiaceae bacterium
CGCTTCATACCGGGTTGCTAGCCGTTTGGCTATTGAATCCGGCCTTTTATCGTCCCGGTTTACATATTTAGCAACCCCCGGGCCGCTTACAAGGAGCACGCAATCATGCAAGGCCTACACCTCACAGCCGATTTATACAACTGCGGCTGCGATCAATCTCTCATGACACAGGCCGATAAACTGGCCGATCTTTGCCGCCATCATACGATTGAGTCTGGTTTAACCGTAGTCGACGAGAAATGGCATACTTTTCCCGATTACCAGGGTCAACCAGGTGGTGTCACAGGTGCGCTTTTATTAGCAGAATCCCACTTGGCGATCCATACTTGGCCCGAGCGGCAAGCAATCACGCTTGACGTTTATGTTTGTAATTTTGAAGGCGATAATTCGGCAAAAGCCGAACAATTGCTGGCGGCCATAGAGGCCGAATTTGCCCCTGGTCAAGTACAGCATAATCGCTTGTGGCGTGGCGATAGCAATGGCCCAAGTGGCGACCTTTATTGGGAAACCTTAAACCAAGACAGTGTTTATGGTTTCCGTTTTCAAAAGCGTTTGCTCGATCAGCAAACCCGTTACCAGCATCTCGAGCTGCTCGAATCGGCCGACTTAGGTAAAACTTTGCGTCTCGATGGCTGTCTCATGACCGCTGAAAACGAAGAGTTTTTTTACCACGAGTGCTTAATTCACCCAGCAACAATCAGCCATGCTGCTCCTAAAACCGCCTTAATTGTGGGCGGCGGCGATGGTGGGGCACTTGAAGAATTGCTTAAACACCCGCTCGAGTCGGTCACCTTGGTCGACCTTGACGAACAGGTCATCGAAGTGTCGCGTAAGCACTTGCAAAACATTAATAAAGGGGCTTTCGATGATGCTCGCGTAACCGTAAAAGTTGGTGATGGCGCCGAGTTTGTAGCAACAACTGAACAACGCTTCGACCTTGTTTTTCTCGATTTAACCGATCCAGAAACTCCGGCGGGGCCTTTATATACGCCCGAGTTCTTTAAAAAGTGCCAGAAGGTTTTAGCGCCTGGCGGAGCAATTGTGTTGCATTTGGGCGCACCGTTTTACGAGCCCAAGCAAGTCAGCCAATTAGCAGCATCGCTTAATGGCGTGTTTACGCATGTTAGCGCCTATGGTTTACACATACCGCTTTACGGAGCTTATTGGGCCCTGGCAGTGGCTTCCGATTCGTTGCAGCCAAAGGCTATTGCAGCCGATACCGTTACCCAGCGTTTAGCTGATCGCGGTGTTACCGAATTGCAGTATTACAACCCCGAGGTTCATGGGGCTTTGTTTGCCTTACCCACCTACTACCGTAATTTGCTGCCGTAGTTGGGCCTGTGCCTTAAAGCTGTTGCTGTTTGGCCGTGTTTGCGGCAGCGCTCTTGATGTTGCTAAGTAATTTTTTACGAAAGTATTCAAGCGTTGCCGTAAATTATCCGATGGGTTAGCGTAGAACTACCTACTTATTTTATTAAGCCTGGGCAGTTTGCTGCCCAGGCTTGTTCGGAGCTGCCATGTCAACCGCTTTAATTCTTGAAAAACAAAGTCGCGATTTGGGTGGTGGCTTTATTGTTGGGCGTGTATTACCGCAGGCCAAGCAGCGTATGGTCGGTCCATTTGTGTTTTTCGACCATATGGGGCCACTCGATTTGGCACCAGGTATTTCGCCCGATCTCGATGTTAAGCCGCATCCCCATATTGGCTTGTCAACAGTCACGTATTTATATAGTGGTGCTATAACTCACCGCGACAGCTTGGGGCATACCCAAGAAATTCGCCCGGGTGAAGTTAATTGGATGACGGCTGGCCGTGGTATTACCCACAGCGAACGGTTCGAATATGCTCGTCGCCACGGTGCGTTAATGCATGGCATACAAGTTTGGGTTGCGCTACCCACCGAAAACGAAGACGACGAACCCGCTTTTTACCATTACGAAGGGGCCGAGCAGTTACCCGAATGGCACGAAGATGGTGTCGATAGTCGTTTAATAGCCGGCTCTGCCAATGGCTTAACGGCTCAAGTTAAAACCCACTCGCCGTTGTTTTATCTCGACTGGTTGATGACGGCGGGTTCGAAGCGCCAATTAACGGTTTCTTACCCCGAGCGCGCTGTTTACGTGGCTCAAGGCCAGGTCGAACTTAATCACCACCCTTTAAAAGCGGGGCAGATGCTTGTTCTAGAAAAGGGACAGGCGGCGCAATTGCATGCTTTAAGCGATGCTCGCGTCATGCTATTGGGGGGCGAACCCATTGGTAATCGCTTTATTTACTGGAATTTTGTTTCGTCATCGCGCGAAAAAATCGAGCAGGCCGCCAACGATTGGCAAGCGCAGCGTATGAAATTGCCGATAAACGACGACCACGAGTTTGTGCCGCTGCCCGGTAAATAAATATACCTTCAATGGGTGGGGCGCTTATTAACTTGCTTCTAGCGTTTGCCACGGCCTGTGCAAGCTAACCAACGCCACCCCAAGGACAATAATAATTAAAGCGGCATCTGCCCAGGCGTTGTAAGTTACTGAAAAATAGTTAATAACGACGCTGCCAGCCAAGGTTCCAAACGCCATAGCTAAATGCAAAGCGGTAATGTTTAAGCTTTGCTGAATATCGGCGGTTTGTAGTGCGAGTTGGACTAAATGGCTTTGCACCGACGGGGTAATGACCCAGCTAGGCAAGCCCCAAATAATTAACGTTACCCAAAAGAAAACCTGCTGGCTGGTCGAAAATGGGATCAACACCAAGCAGATACACAGCCAACTAATAGCTATCAACAAAGTGCGTCGTGGGGTTGGGCTTTTCCTACAAAGTCTCTTATACTTAACTTTCGCAGGGGTACTTGCCGGTAACACGTGCAGGTTGAGATAGTCCCTTCGTACCAGTACGGATAATGCCGATGCTGGGAGCGCGCGAAGTCGTGAATTTATAATACTGACTTCGCTTTCAATACTCCCCGACTCGGCTCCACTTCTGAAGTTTTTCGAACCTGGAGCTTTCAATTGAACTCAAACTCACCTTTTT
>DATGSD010000355.1:0-9010 GCA_035302965.1 Burkholderiaceae bacterium
TGGATCGAGTTCTTGCATGGAAGCACTCCTATTTATTTGTTACATAAACGCCACATGGCTCGCGCAAAGCTTGTATTAGTTAAGAGACGTTTTCGCTAGGCAGACCCGCAGTTTGCGTCGACATCACTACTGTTTGAGCCAGGCACCGCTAGCGACATTAAGGGCCAAATACAAAAGCCACCAGGTCTGTTCGTTAGTATCCCCTCTGACTTAAGCACGGCCTCGCAACATGCTGATATAGGTGGGTTTAAGCGCCATGGTTTTCATCACCCAACTAATCCAAAGCGGCTCGAGTGGGGCGATAACCCCTGGAAACGACGGAACTAAATTGTTTTCGTAATCGAACTCGACCAGCATGGCCTGCCCAAGACGGGTAATTAACGGGCACGACGTGTAGCCGTCGTAATGGGCTTGGCTGGGTTTGTCGTTAATGCTGGCGATTAAATGATCGAGCGCAACTGGCACTTGCCACTTCACGCTGGCAGCCGTTTTACCCTTGGGTACCCCCGCAATATCGCCAACACCAAATACATTGGGGTAGCGCTTATGGCGCAAAGTGTGTCGGTCGACATCCATCCAACCTTGCTCGGCCCAAGCACCGCTTTGCCAAGGCAGTGGGCTGTTTTGAACCGCTAAGGGCGCGGCCATAGGAGGGATGACATGGATGAAATCGTAATCTTGTTCTTCGAAGCCATCGGGGGTGCGGAAGGTGGCAATTTTTTTGCCAGGGTCGATGCGGTGTAAAACACGATGGTAATTAGTTTGAATATCGCGGCTATCGAACAACATACGTACTTTTTCAGACACAATAGGCACGCTGAACAAAACATCGTTGTTGGCGTTGTAAACCACCTTTGAGCGTGAACGTGTGCCGCGGCGAGTAAGGTAATCGTCGCTAATAAAAGTGTATTTGAGTGGGGCGCCTGCGCATTTCATTTCGGTATTAGGGCGCAAAAAAACGGCCTTACCGCCCTTATCGGCAAACTCTGACAAGGCTTGCCAGCTGGCGTAAGCGGCAAGCGGCCCATTGTAAATACTGGCAATACCATGCTTGCCAATTAAGCTGGATTCCATGCCCTCGATGCGGTCGTATTCGAGCACCATTCCGGTGGCAACAACGAGATAATCGTAGGGCACAACCTGGCCGGTATCGGTAACGACTTTGTTAGCGTCTGGGTCGAATTCGGCCACATTGGCTTGAATCCATTCGATATTGCGCGGAACAAAATCGGCTGTGCGGGCTTCTACATAAGACGGCGGCTTAATACCCGATGCCACCAAGGTAAAACCGGGCTGATAAAACTGCTTTTGATCGGCATCAATCAACACTATGGTGGCGCCACGTAAACTTCGGGCAAGCCGCGAAGCCGCATTTAAGCCGGCGGCGCCAGCACCCGCAATTACAATACGGGCTTTTGTATTTACCGTGTCTTCGGCCTGGGCACGTTGGCTTAACAAGCCACCTGCCGCCGCCGCTGCCCCTAAGGCGAGAAACTGGCGGCGCCGCTCTGACACCTGCGCATCGCTAATGGTATTGCAAGCTGGCCGCTTAAGACGATTCATGATGAGCTCCGTGTAAATGGATGTTGTCTTTAATCGCAAAAAAACCAAGCAAAATCGCTAAGGTTCATAAGGTGTTTAAGCCCAAAAATCCGTGGCAAACATAATTTGGCAGTTAGGTAAAAATCGACGCCCTAGCCCAAAAAAATACCTGTTTGCTGCGCCAATACACCTAAACAAATTACCGCTAGCCGTTTCTAATTGCCCCACGTACTATGGGCGATTAAGCAAACAAACCTGGCAGTTAAGGCGTTTTATTAGCAAACCCTTAAGCCACTAAAGAAGCTGGCAAGCCGGCCCCAGTACTACTTAGGCTGCTTTCTTTGCTTACGGCTTAAAAGGAAAATACCAAGCACCAAAACGCCTTGCTTACGATTAATTGCAAAATACACAATTGATAATCTATTATATTAATAAACACTAAATTAGCAAGCCTTAAAATACATTTAGGCGCCATCTACTTTCCTAAGCGGTTTTATATTTATGACAGCACCTGACAACTCGCCGCCAACTTCTTCTGGCCTCTTGCGCTGGCTACCCATAGTTTCGTGGGGACGTGAATACAATCGCGCCCAGCTAGCTAGCGATGCACTTGCGGCTGGCATTGTCACACTGATGCTTATTCCGCAAAGCCTGGCCTACGCCATGCTCGCCGGCGTACCGGCACAGGCGGGTTTGTACGCCAGTATGTTGCCGCTTGTGGCTTATGCTATTTTTGGTAGCAGCCGCACTTTGGCTGTTGGCCCTGCCGCGGTAACTTCTTTGATGACGGCAGCAGCAATTGGCCATCTCGCCCAAGCCGGCACCGAGGCGTTTTGGGAAGCCACGCTGGTATTAACATTGTTATCGGGCTTAATGCTATTGGCGATGGGCGTATTGCGGCTTGGCTTTTTAGCCAATTATTTAAGCCACCCGGTAATTTCTGGTTTTATTTCGGCCTCGGGCTTATTAATTGCCTTAAGCCAAGTTAAACACCTTTTTGGCCTGACCGCCTCGGGCACAACCTTGCCACAATTGCTGCCGCAATTATGGCAAAACGCCGGTCAAATAAACCTTTACACAACCTTATTAGGCCTGTCGGCCCTGGGTTTTTTATGGTGGGCCCGCGATCACTTACGCCCCTTGCTATTACGGATTGGCTTTAAACCGCATCGGGCCGACATGCTGGCTCGGGCCGGGCCGGTCACTGCCATTATTGCCACCACCGCAGCGGTGTGGTTTTGGGGTTTAGCCGCCAAAGGGGTGCATGTAATCGGAGCAGTACCCGAGGGCCTACCGCCCTTAAAAATGCCCAGCTTCGACCCGGCTTTATGGCAAGAATTGGCCATTCCGGCTTTATTGTTAAGTATTGTTGGTTTTGTCGAGTCGATTTCTGTAGGACAAACACTGGCCGCCAAGCGCCGACAGCGCGTCGAGCCCGACCAAGAACTAGTGGCACTTGGCGCCAGCAATATTACCGCGGCATTTAATGCCGGCCTGCCGGTTACAGGGGGGTTTTCGCGCTCGGTGGTTAATTTTGACGCTGGTGCCGAAACGCCGGCCGCCGGTGTTTATACCGCCATCGGTATTGCCATAGCCACACTGGTGTTAACACCTTTTCTGCACTACTTGCCCCAAGCCACATTGGCAGCCACCATTATTGTGGCGGTTTTATCGCTGGTCGACTTCCGCATCTTAAAACGCACTTGGCATTACTCGAAGTTTGATTTCAGCGTGGTGGCCAGCACTCTGCTTATTACCCTGCTTGCCGGAGTCGAGCCTGGCTTAATTGCTGGCATCGCATTAGCGCTGGCCTTGCATCTTTACCGCAGTAGTCGACCCCATGTTGCTGTTATTGGTCAGGTGCCGGGCACCGAGCATTTTCGTAATGTGCAGCGGCATACGGTTAATACCAGCCCCTATGTTTTGGGTTTACGCATCGATGAAAGCCTGTATTTTGCCAACGCTCGCTTTCTAGAAGATCAAATTAACCAAGCTGTTGCCGCCCAACCCGAGCTGCGTTACGTGGTTTTGCAATGCACCGCCATTAACGATATTGACGCCAGCGCACTCGAAAGTCTAGAAAACATCGAATTGCGCTTACGAGAAGCCGGTATCGAGCTGCATTTATCAGAAGTAAAAGGCCCGGTAATGGACAAACTCAAACGCACCCAATTTATTAAGCGCGTAAAAGGGCGTTTGCATTTATCGCACTACCAAGCCATTAGCCAGCTAGCCCCTGATAGCTTGGCTCCTGCGCAAAACCCACTCTCTGGAAATCCGCCTTCAACCAATAGTTAAGCATTTGCTAATTTAGCAAGGTGCGATATAATAGGCCTAATCGATCAATTACGGAGCAGGCATTATGCAAGCAACAATCAAAGCATTTTTTGATAATGCTACCAACACTGTTAGTTACTTGGTTTCTGATCCGGCTACCAACAAAGCGGCCATTATCGACCCTGTGCTCGATTACGACCACCGCTCTGGTAAAGTTTCAACCCGATCAGCCAAACAAATTCTAGAGGCAGCCAAACAGGCCAAGCTCGACGTTATCTGGATTCTCGAAACCCACGCACACGCCGACCACCTTAGCGCTGCCCCCTGGCTTAAACAACAAACCGGCGCCAAAGTCGCTATTGGTGAACATATTCGCGATGTACAAACCATTTTCCGCCCCGTGTTTAACCTTGACGATGTCTCGGGCGATGGTAGCGAATTCGACCATTTATTTAGCGATGGCGACACCTTTACTATTGGCGATTTAAAAGTCGATGTTATCCACACGCCTGGCCATACACCTGCCTGTGTTTCTTACAAAATAGGCAACGATGTTTTTGTAGGCGACACACTATTCATGCCCGATTACGGCACTGCTCGGGCCGACTTTCCGGGTGGCGATGCCAAAACGCTATACCAATCTATCCAGCGTTTGCTAAAACTGCCCCCCGAAACTCGGCTATATATGTGCCACGACTACACTACCGAAACGCGCCAACACCACGAGTGGGAAACCACAGTTGCCGAGCAGCGTGCCCGCAACATCCATGTTCACGATGGTATTAGCCAAGACAACTTCGTGCACATGCGCGAAAGCCGCGATGCTGGGTTAGCAGCACCGCGCTTATTGCTGCCATCAATTCAGGCCAATATTCGCGCCGGACGTTTGCCACAAGCCGAGTCTAATGGCGTGCGGTATTTTAAAATTCCGATTTCCGGCGATGAAATCGACGATTAAACTGGCGGCACTTGTTAAACACAGCCATCGTGTTACCGTGTTTTAATTGCACAACCTTACTTACAACCCGAGGCCATTATGCAAACCTTTACCGTCGAAAACATGACATGCCAACACTGTGTTAACCGCGTCACAAAAGCCGTACACGATATTAGCCCGCAGGCTAAGGTTAAGGTTGATCTCGACACCAAAACGGTTAACGTTAACAGCAACACCAACGCCGAACTTATCGCCAAAGCCATCAGCGATGCGGGCTATCCAGCACAAGCTCGCGCTTAACGCTAAGTCGTCTGTTTACTATCACCAACCTTTTTAAGCTGTTATGTCTTTGCCCACAGTAGCTCTTCATGTTCTAGGCGGCACCATCACCATGACAGCAGGCGCAAAAGGTATTCGGCCCCAACTAACTGGGGCCGATTTGCTTCAACAAGTGCCTGCCTTAGGCCAAATTGCCCAGCTTGATGTGCACACGCCTGTGCTTAAACCCGGCCCGTCATTAACCATGGCCGAAATCGCCTCGTTAGCAAAAGCCATCCAAGCCCAAAACAATGTTGCCGGCCATGTCGTGGTTCAGGGCACTGACACCATCGACGAAACTGCCTTTTTATTGCATTTACTTTACGATGGCCCAGCGCCGCTAGTGGTTACCGGTGCTATGCGGGGTGCGTCGGCGCTTAGCGCCGATGGGCCGGCTAATTTGTACACAGCAGTTACCGCGGCGGCCAGCCCCAAGCTGCAGCACCAAGGGGTTTTGGTGGCCTTAAACGATGAAATCCATTCGGGTATTTATGCCGAGAAAATGCATAAAGGCTTATGTAATGCGTTTCAATCGCCTAATGGCGGGCCGCTGGCTTATGTGTTTGAACAAAGCGTGCAAATTATTCGGCAACTGCCAAAACGCCCTGCGCTAAACCTTAAGCCCCAAAAATTTGGTCGGGTTGCCATAATTAAAGTTAGCCTAGACGACCGCCCCGATCTACTAGCGGCGCTTGATAATCTAGGCTATGAAGGCGTCGTTATCGAAGCCATGGGTGCGGGGCATACGCCCAAAACGTGGGTAGAACCTTTAGCTAAGTTGGCTCAAAAAATGCCCGTAGTTTTAAGTTCTCGGGTTTTAGCCGGGCCAATTTTTAGGCAAACCTACGGCTTTGAGGGCTCTGAAATTTCTTTACTCGACAAAGGCTTAATTGCCGGCGGTTGGTTATCGCCCCCTAAAGCACGCTTATTGCTAGCCGCTGCCATTGGTTGTGGTTTAAACAAAACTGAAACCAGCCGGCTTTTTGATCAGTATTAAATGGCTTTTGGCCGCGCTGCCAAGCTGCGTAAATCGTGAAAAAAGTACACAGCCAAGCCCGAAATTACCACCAAGCTGCCAAATAAAATACTGATGCGAAATTGCTCGTTATTAAGCACCACCCCAAAAAACAAAGCCAGCATAGGGGTGATGACCGTGGCCAACGATAAGGTGGTGGCCGATATTTTTTGCACCAAATTAAAATAAAAAAACATGCCAAGTACCGTGGCCACGACAACGGTATAGGCAATAGCAATTAACGTGCGTGCCCCCGGAAGCTCGGTTGGCATGCTACGCCAAATAAACGGCACATAGCACAAGCCTATTAGCAGTGAAATAGCAATCGAGCCGGCCGCTTGGGCAAACGGAGCAACCGGTGCATTAATATGCTTAACCCAAAAAATAGATGAGGCGTAGCAAACAATGGCGCACACCATTAAGCCCAAGCCAAGCAAACTTACCCGCGCTTCTTGCCCAGCGGTCGAAATAATGGCCAAACCGCCAATTGCCACCATCATGCCTAACCACTGATTAATGCGTAGGCGTTGGTGAAAAACAATAAATGCAATTAAACCCGCGACAATGGGAGCAAAACCAAACATGAGGGCAACCATGCCCGACGATAAGTAGGCCGCCGCCATATAAGTGAAGGTTTGAGAAACAATTAACCCCAAAGAACCCGCAAAATAACTTAGCAAGGCTTTTTTATCGGTTGGAACGGGAATACGCAACACAACCAGCAAAACCGCCATTAGGGGCAAGGCACAGACAAAGCGGATAACCAACGCCCACAGCACGGGGATTTCTTCCACACTCCAGACAATGGCCAGAGGCGTTAAGGCCCATACCAAAACAAGCGATGCGTAAATAGGAACAACAGTAGCCTGTTGCACAGGCGAAGACGACGATTTAACAGTTTGCATAAGCCAGCGGCTATAAAAACACTTGGCACGCAGGCCAAAATAAATATGCAGTATAGTCCTGAGAGCATACACCGCATACGTCAATTACCGTTTTTCTGCCTCCGACTTACTGTCTTGCTACCATGGCCGGCCCAATCGCTTGCCATGGCGCCTTTATTGTTGCATGAACTTTATCACTCAATTACAACTGGCCTGGCGCCACTGGCCAACTCACCGCAAGGTTTGGGCACTCGCCGTGCCCATGATTTTATCCAACCTCACCATCCCCTTAGTAACCCTGGTTGATAGCTCGGTTGTCGGCCATCTGCCGCACGCACATCAACTGGGGGCAGTAGCGGTGGGCGCAAGCTTCTACAGCGTTATGGCCTCGCTGACCATGTTTTTACGCATGACCACCACCGGTTTTGCGGCACAGGCGGCCGGCCAGCGCAACGACACCCTCTTGCAGCGTATTTTGTTGCAAAGCTTGCTAATGGCCTTGGGCCTAGCGCTGCTGTTGGCGGTCTTGTCAGAACCATTTTTACAGTTGGGCTTGTTGGTAATGAACCCATCTGACGAATTACGGGCCATGGCAAGCTCTTTCTTCCATATTCGTCTCTTTGGTTTACCTGCCACGCTTACCCGATATGCTTTGGTGGGGTGGCTATTAGGCCGCCAAAATGCGCGGGCGCCGCTAGCCATTATGGTGGTTACTAACAGCGTCAATATTGTTCTGGCCTTGTGGTTTGTTTTAGGGCTTAAGTGGGGTGTTAATGGCGCTGCTATGGCTAGCGTTTGTGCCGAATGGACAGGCATTTTATGGGGCTTATTTTTAGTACGCTCAAGCTTAATTAGCATGCCTAGCGCCTTGCGCGCCCCCGCCCTCCGAGTCTGGAAAAACTGGTCACCCCTGTTGGCAGCCAACCGCGACATTTTTTTACGCTCTCTTGCGTTGCATTGCGTCTTTGTGGGCGTCACCATTCGCGGTGGTCAACTGGGCGATGACACCGTTGCCGCGAATGCCCTTTTATTAAACGGCTTAATGGTTTCCGCCTACGCGCTCGATGGTTTGGCTCATGCTCTAGAGGCTTTATGTGGCTACGCCATTGGTCAGCGCCGCTTGGCCGCGTTACGGCGCGCCTTAGTTGTGGCCGGGGGGTGGTCGTTTGCTATTAGTGCGGTTTTTGCGGTTGGTTTTTTATTTTGGGGGAAATACTTTGTCGCCATGCAAAGCGACATCCCGGCAGTACGAGCCGCGGCCGCACCGTATTTGCCCTATTTGGCCATGCTGCCCATGGTGGCAGTTTGGAGTTATTTGCTTGATGGTTTATTTATTGGCGCCACCCGCGCCCGAGAAATGCGCAACGGCATGTTGCTAAGCTTGCTGTTAACCGCTCCGCTAGCGTGGCTGCTACGCGATTATGGCAACCATGGTTTATGGATTGCTCTGCTGTTTTTTATGGCCATGCGCGCTGCCACCCTAGGTTGGATAGGTTGGCAGCTACACCTACGCAAACAATGGATTCCGAACAACAA
Organism: Burkholderiaceae bacterium; assembly: GCA_035302965.1. Taxonomy (GTDB): domain Bacteria; phylum Pseudomonadota; class Gammaproteobacteria; order Burkholderiales; family Burkholderiaceae_B; genus DATGSD01. The sequence continues at coordinate 8,510 of DATGSD010000355.1, forward strand.
CGCTGCCGAGGCGGCGTAAATAGGGCGAACGACTATGGTTAACTGATTAATTTGGCGCGCCCGGCCAAAAGCCCGGCCCAAAGGGTTCCAATCATGAGTAAAATCATAAAGGCAGAAACGCTGTGCCAGCTATGGGTAAGATCGTGCAAAACTCCAATAAATAAGGGTGCCATTGCCGACACTGTGTAGCCCGCGCCCTGTGCCATACCCGATAAGGCGGCGGCTGCCGCTGGGTCGGGTGCGCGTAACACCAAAAACACCATGGCTAAACTAAACATGCCACCAAAACCCAAGCCAAAAATAACCGCCCACACCCAAACGTAGTCGATAGCGCCGTACATAAAACAAAGCCAGCCGACACTAACAAAACCCAGCATAAGCAAAACAGTGGGGCGTTGGTCGCGTCCTTTCATGGCCAACCACGGCCCAGCAATTGAGCTCCAGAGTTGCACAAACATCATGACGGCAAGAACATAGCCCGAATCACGCTCGCTCAGGCCG
>DATGSD010000356.1:0-2607 GCA_035302965.1 Burkholderiaceae bacterium
CAGGCAATAAAAAATCATTCAAGTTAACGGCCGAAATAGATTTAGGCAGTTGAAAGCCCGCTCGTTGTTCGGCGTTACGGTTGCCACTAACAGGGGCATCGGCAGTAACTACCAAGGCTTTAAAACCGCACTCTTGAGCACGCTCAACCAAACGTTTAATGTGGTCAGGCTGTTTTGCGGGCAAATAAAGCTGCAGCCATAAAGGCGCCTGGGCTTGGGCAGCAATATCGTCCCAAAGCACACTGGCCTGCATGCTAACCACCACAGGGGTTTGGGTGGCGCCAGCACCAACAACAGTTGCTAACTCGCCTTGCTCGTGGGCCAGCTTTTGATAGGCTATTGGGGCGATTAAAAATGGGTGCTCAAGCGGCATGCCCAACAGCGTTAAACGGGTATGGCAAGGCTCTAAAGTTTGCAATACCCGCGTCGTAAGCGTTAGTTTTTGAAATGCTTTTTGATTGTTTTCTGCTGTTAGTCCATCGCCAGCCGTGCCATCTATATAGGCCCAATTAGCGGCTGTCACGCGTTGCTTGGCAAAACCACGGTAGTCGCTTACGCAAGCAATTTCAGGGGGGATGCTGCTTAACGGCGGTAACGGACGAGTCGACATAGGGTGATAATGCGCTGTTTAGGTGTCTGACCATTCGCGCAACAAATTATGGTAAACACCGCTTAAACGCTCAAGAGCATCGCTATTGCCACTTGATGTCGATGCAAGTGTTTGAATACTTTGGTCGAGATCAAACAAAATTTGCCGTCGATTGGCTTGACGCACCAGGCTTTGTATCCAAAAAAAAGAAGCCAGCCTAACGCCGCTAGTAACGGGCGTAACGTGGTGCAAGCTATTACCTGGGTACACAACCGCATCGCCAGCCGCAAGTTTAATCCGCTGTTGAGCATAATTATCATCGATGACCAGTTCACCCCCTTCGTACTGACTAGGCTCGGATAAAAATACGGTAATCGAGATGTCGCTACGAATTTGTTGCCTAAGTTCGGGCACATGAAAAATCGCGTTATCGATGTGCTTGCCGTAAGTGCCCCCGCCTGTGTAGCGATTAAAGCGCGGCGGTAAAATTCGTAAGGGCAAAGCAGCAGCAATAAAGCGCTGGTTGCGCGACAGCGCTTTTAGGATGAGGTCGCCCAGCTGCTGCCCTACAGGGTTGTCGAGGGCCAACTGCTGGTTTTGTTTAACCTGGGCGGCGAAATGGCCAGCCGTTTGCCGACCATCTACCCAATTTGCCGCCTCTAGTGCGTTACGGCAATGCGTAGTTTCTTCAGGGCTAAGCAGCTTGGGTAGGGTAATTAACATAGGCGTATATTAAGCCAAAATGTTATTTAAAACCGCAAATCGGCATTTAAAATAATGGTTCGTCCGGCTCCGGGCACACCAAAAAGCTGGAAACCATCTGAGCTTGCCGAGGCTTGCTGTAAATAAAACTTATTAAAAATATTATTAACGTTTAAACGCAGGGTAACGTTGTCATTTAACTCGTAACCTAGCGCAGCATTAGCCACCCAGTAAGACGGTGCATAAACATTGGCCGAATAAACCGTGCCATCAGGGCTATGGGTTACGTTACCGCCGTAAAAGCGGCGCTTGCCAACGTATTGAAGCCCAAGGCTAGCATCCCAGCGCGGTGCAAAGGCGTAAGTTGTCCATAAATTAAAAGTGGCTTTTGGCACGTTTTTTAACTTGCCACCCTCTTGTAGCGGGTTGTCGCTATCACGCAAAATCTTGCCGCCATCCATCAATGCTAGGCCGCTGTATACCGACCACTTTGGCGTAATATTGCCCGCCAGGCCCAATTCAAGCCCACGAACCCGTTCTTTACGCCCCGATTGAATAGTTTGGCTAGGGTCATTCGGGTCGGTATCGGTGGGGTTAGACTTTTCGACTTGGAAGAGGGCAGCGGTAAACAGTAATTGCTCATCCAACAGCTCCCACTTTGTGCCAAGCTCCCAGGTTTTTGCTTTGCCTGGCGAATAATTAGCGACGTGTTTATCGCCGCCACCGCCACTACGTGATGCGGCATCGGCTGCCGACGGTTGCGTGGCTTGGCTGTACGACAAGTAAATGCTGCCGTTATCGGCGGGTTTATAAACCACCCCTAAGCGACCACTCCAAACACCTTCTTTTTGGCGGTAAGGTAAAACATTGCCGTCGTGGTCGTACCATTTAACGCGGTAATGGTCGTAACGTAAGCCGGCGGCAATTTCCCATTGCTCGTTTAAGCTAATTTGGTCGTAAACATAAAGCCCCGCGTTTTGAACTTTGGCTCCACTTTTATCGCTGCGGTTTAGCAATCCGGCGCGGTTGGTTGAATTGTGTTCTACCCAAGGGCCCGAATAATAGGTATCGGGGTCGCGTACATCGATAGCGCGCCGTCTGCCGCCAAAATCGGGCACCATGTGGCTGTAGGGGTTTTTACGATAGCTTTCTTCGTAAAGCTCGATACCGGTAACCATCTGGTGGCGCACCGAGCCGGTATTAAAGTCGAGATTTAAATCGGTTTGGTTGGCGATTACCTTGCCTTTATACGAGTTAATATTCGGGTTTAGCCTGGGTACGGCCATATATCCAGTTGGATAAACCTCGTTGCCTGC
>DATGSD010000357.1:0-3505 GCA_035302965.1 Burkholderiaceae bacterium
CAAAGGGTTCCGATCATGAGCAAAATCATAAAGGCAGAAACGCTATGCCAGCTATGGGTAAGATCGTGCAAAACCCCAATAAATAAGGGTGCCATTGCCGACACGGTGTAGCCCGCACCCTGTGCCATACCCGATAAGGCCGCGGCTGCCGCTGGGTCGGGTGCGCGTAACACCAAAAACACCATGGCCAAACTAAACATGCCGCCAAAACCCAAGCCAAAAATAACCGCCCACACCCAAACGTAGTCGATAGAGCCGTACATAAAACAAAGCCAGCCGGCACTCACAAAACCCAGCATAAGCAAAACAGTGGGGCGTTGGTCGCGCCCTTTCATGGCCAACCACGGCCCGGCAATTGAGCTCCAGAGTTGCACAAACATCATGACGGCAAGAACATAGCCTGAATCGCGCTCGCTCAGGCCGCGATCGACTAAAATTAAAGGCAGCCAACCAAAGACGCTATACGCAATAGCCCCTTGCAAGCCCATATAAAGCGTCACCTGCCACGCCAACCAATTACGCGCTAAGCGTAGGCCACCTTTATTTGGGTTCGCGCTAATACGCTCGGGTGCGGGCCCCCAACGCCACCAAGCAAAAAAACCAAAAACTGCCGGCACAAACCAAATGCCTAAAGCCCAGCGCCAACCACCAAAAACATCGGCAAAGGGCACAGTAATACCGGCAGCAACCGTTGCCCCAAGTGCCAAAGCTGTGGTGTACACCCCCATCATTAAGCTGGCATGAGCAGCAAAGTGCCGTTTAATAATGCTGGGCAGCAAAACCATGATGACGCTAATACTTAAGCCCGCCACCAAGGTGCCCCCGAACAAAGCAATAACGCCAGAAGCACTGCGCCACACCAAACCCAAGCCCAACAGCACCATATTGGCCAAAATAATATGTTCGGGCGACCAATAACGTAATAAACGCGGAGCAAAAGGCGCAAAGACCCCAAAACACAAAACGGGCAGCGTCATTAAGACGCCAAAGGCCGCCGATGACAGCCCCAAGCTGGCCCGCATGGTGTCGACCAAGGGCCCGACAGCAATTAAGGCAGGGCGCAAATTGATGGCCACCATAATAATGGCCGCCATCAATAAAATGGTGTTTAAACGATCGGTTTTTGGCGGTGTTGGCGCGGAAGAAGACGACGCTGGGGTCGTAGAAATTTTTTCAGACATAAAAAGGGGTGTGGGCACAAAGCAATGGCTGCAGTGTGCCACAGTTTGTCATAGGCCGAGCAAGAAAAACAACAAAACCCCTTTTAACAAAATTTATTCGAGCCTTGCGATGCCGCCAAGCCTAAAGCAAGGCCTGGCGCGTTTATTTAACCGGCTTGTAGCCGATGGCTTTAATTTCGACTAATAAATGTGGGTGGGGTAATTGATGCACAGCAACTGTGGTTCGGGTTGGCCCATCGCTGTCGAAATACTCGCCGTAAACCTCGTTATAGCCAGCAAAATCGTTCATGTTGACAAGAAAGCTGCTAACTTCGACCAAATCGGATAAATCGGCTCCTTCGCTGGCTAAAATATCGCGAATGTTTTCAATAACGGCGCGGGTTTGTACCCGAATATCGAGGTTGGTAGTGCCCATTTCATCGACTTCGGCACCGGCTATGCTGTTATCAGGTAGGCGCGAGCTAGTGCCCGACACAAAAAGAAAATCGCCAACGCGGCGGATATGGGGGTACTTACCCCGCGGCTTGGCCTTGCCGGCCACTAAACCTTTTTGCTTTGATTGAGTCATGCTGTTTTCCAATATATAACTGCAACTTAAAAACTGAAAAGTACCAAATTAACGGCACTTATCGTAATTAACAACAATAAACTATTGTTACAAGAACAGCGTACCGTAATTAATAACGCGCTCTACCCCGAATAAGCAGCCTTACACCACAATTTTCGATAAGAACTGCTGCGCACGCTCAGAACGTTGGCCATCAGCGCTAAAAAATACGTCTTTGGGGCTGTCATCAATAATTTCGCCCTCATCCATAAAAATGACACGATCGGCTACTTGGCGTGCAAAACCCATTTCGTGGGTAACCACCATCATCGTCATGCCTTCTTTTGCCAAGTCGATCATCACGTCTAGTACTTCTTTAACCATTTCTGGGTCGAGGGCCGACGTGGGCTCATCGAAAAGCATGACCACAGGGTCCATAGCTAGCGCACGGGCAATAGCGACTCGTTGCTGCTGCCCGCCCGACAATTGCCCCGGAAACTTATCGCGATGCGCCAACATGCCGACACGTTCAAGCAAAGCATCTGCACGCTGCTGCGCTTGTTGCGGGCTACGCCCTAAAACTTTGACCGGTGCTAACGTTAAATTACCCATTACCGACAAATGCGGAAACAGCTCGAAATGCTGAAACACCATGCCAATGCGCGCACGCAAACGCGGTAAATTGGTTGCCGGGTCGCCGACAGAAACCCCCTCGACGTAAATCACCCCCTCTTGGAAAGGCTCTAAGCCATTGATGGTTTTAATTAGAGTCGATTTTCCCGAGCCCGATGGCCCACAAACCACCACCACTTCGCCCGCCGCCACCTGTGTTGAACACGCCTTTAAAACTTGGAAATCGCCGTACCACTTGCTGACTTGCTGTAGTTCAATCACCTCGTCCTCCTTAATGCCCCAGGACCAAGCCTTCTCGGCGCGGGTCGCTGCCGCCAAACAAGCGCCCCTTATCAATTAACACCCCTTGCAAACCACTGGGGAAATCACCCAAACGCACGTCGTGGCCTTTTCCTTCAAGTGCAGAAACCAAACCCTCTAGGCCGCGGTCGTTTTCAAGCTCTGTCGGCCCATTACGACTACCGTAATGCGGTAGAGCAATTGCATCGTTCAAACCCAAACCCCAATCGAACACACCTACCAAGGTTCTGGCCACATAATTAATAATAGCCGTACCACCTGGCGACCCGATCGCCAAATACGGTTGCTGATCGCGAAACACAATTAGAGGTGCCATCGAGCTGCGCGGCCGCTTACCAGGCTCAATGCGATTGGCCCGCAAACGGCCTTTTTCATCGCGCGCCTTAAGTGAAAAATCGGTTAATTCGTTATTAAGCAAAAACCCTTGCACCCAAATTTTGCTACCAAAGCCCGCCTCTATGGTGGTGGTCATCGACAAAACATTTCCCCAGACATCGACAATCGAAATATGACTGGTTGACGGCTGCTCAAGAGCGTTATCGGCGCCATAATGCTGCAACAGCTGAGCCGGATCGCCCGGCTCGGCACGCCCCATACTGCGGTCGGCTCGAATTAACGCCGAACGCTGACGCAAATAATCGGGGTCGAGCAATTGCTTAACCGGAACAAACTGGCTTGCAGGGTCGGCCACATAATAATCGCGATCGGCATAAGCTAGGCGCCCGGCTTCTGAAAAATGATGGACGGCCTCAACACTAGTGGGTTCCCAAGACGCCACCGGAAAAGGCTGGAGCACCCCTAAAATTTGTAAAACACTTAAGGTACCCGAACTTGGAGGGCCAAC
>DATGSD010000358.1:0-5333 GCA_035302965.1 Burkholderiaceae bacterium
ATACCGGCTGCTTTAAGCAGGCTGCGGCGCCGCTGCGAAATCGTATCCATGACAACTCCCCCTTTTTATCTATTGTGTTGCGTGGTGGCTTGTGTGCTCTTAGTGCTGTACAGGCCACCGTTAGTACTGCTGTTCGCATAATTTGATAAAAATCAAACAGTGGAACTGAGGCAGTAGACGTATGCGATATCAGATGATAAGTGAATACAACTGATATATAAAACTGGGAAAACCCTTATTCATTGTCGGGAATAAGCGTTTTAATATGCGCATGAGATATGCATTGCGTACAAATGGTGCTTTGCTAATATATTAGTTGTGTATGATAATGAGAAACAACGCTCTATTTTTTGAAAAAAACGGCGCAAACTTTTATGCGGCTAAACAAGCAACTTGCCGCGGCTGACACAACGCTTTTCAAAGCCGCGCAAATGTTTGACACACCACAGAAAAGGCGTTTGCACAAAAGCAAACGTGTTGTGTTCCTAAATTCGAGAATTAGACGTTAATGGTTAAAACCTATCCAAGTGCAAGGAGTCTGTCATGAAGATTCGTGAACGTCAGCTTAAGTTTCGCGAACAGTACAAGGCTAATATCAGCCCTTTTTATAACGGCCTAGTTCATATTGGTGTTATGTACACCGCTGGCATTGCCGCGATTTGGTATTGCATAAGTCAATTAAATAATGCTGGCTGGGAATGGCTGCTTGTCATTCCGGTGTTTTTAGCAGGCAACTTTTTTGAATGGTTTATGCATCGCTATGTTATGCACCGGCGCATCGATGTTTTTGGCCTACGTGAAATTTATCAGCGCCATACCCGCGAGCACCATCAATACTTTACCGACGATTTGGCCACTATCGACGGGCCACGCGAGTTTCGGATTGTATTTTTCCCGTGGCGTTTGCTTGCGGTTTTAGGTGTGGCGGCTTTAGGTTTTGGTTATTTGTTTTCGCTTATTTTTAACCCAAATGCGGGTTACATCGTGGCAATTACGATGTTTGGTACGTATTTGTTGTACGAAACCTTTCACTACTGTTGCCATGTGCACGAGAACTGGTTTGTGCGCAATATGCCTTTTATTAATACCATTCGTCGCCATCATACGGCGCACCACAATATGGGCATCATGATGAAGTACAACATGAACTTAACCTTCCCGATTGCCGATTGGGTAATGGGTACGTCTGATTTGCGCCGCGGCCTATTAGGACATTTATTTAATGGGTATAGCGAAAAGCACGTGAAAGAAGAGCTAAAGCCCATTATTAACCGTTTTCGCAAAAGTGCTGACGTTACCCTAGATGGCCCAGTACTAACCGACGAAGAAGAAACGGTGCTCGATAAGGCCATCCAGGCACGTGCTTAAGCCGCAAGGCACAGCCGCCTTGCGATTCGGGTTTGCTTGTTTATAAATCGTACGTGAGTGTCGATTTGGCAAATTCTTCGATGTTATCGAGCAAGGCGTCTAGGCTTGTGCCAGCTGCTTCGCTGTCGCCACGCCCAATTGCATCAGCCACGGCGGCGTGCAGTTGGGCTATTTCGGATAAATCGGCCACTTGTTTATGGTGGCCGTACCAAAAACGACGCGACAAGCCATGCATCAAGCGCATAGCCCCTTCTGAAAACTCGTTGCGTGCTGCTTTTAAGGAGAGCTCGTTAAATTCGCGGTCGGCTCGAATGAAAGTGAGATCGTCGTTTTCGCGTGCTGAATGCAAAAACTCGTCGCGCAAGCGGAAAAATGCCTCACGCTGTTCGGGCGTAGCCCGACGAGCCGCACTGCGGCAAACCAAACGCTCGACTTCGCGGCGGGTTTCTAGCAAACGCAGCTGCTTGCGTAAGTCGATATCGGGCACCAATAAACCCCGTTGGGGCAGCACTTGTAGCAAATGTTCGCGGGCAAGCTGCTGAATGGCTTCGCGTGTGGGCGTGCGGCCAATATCGAGCATTTCGCTAAGGGTTTGTTCGGAAACGACACTGCCTGGCGGGATTTGCATAGTAACAATGGCCTCTTCGAGGCGTTCGTAGGCAATGTCGGTTAGCCGACGCCGAGGCTCGGGAGGGGCTAGCCGTTTAGACGATTTTGTTGCAGCGTCAGCGTGGTCGTTGTTTTTGCGTTTGCGCGAAGTATTCATAGTGTGTAAACCCGCAGGCAGATTTTAAGTAACGGTGACTACAGCAGAAAGAAAATAAGCGACGTAACGCGGTATTTAGAGCGAATACGCGACGTTAGTGCGCAATATCAAGATTGTATATCAATCATATTTTGTTTGTTTTTGTGAGATACATCAAGCTCTGGAAACGAATTGTAATGCATTAATTAAGGAGAAGAGACAATGCGTCGAGACGATACGATTCATTTTTGCCCCCCACCACGTGTAATTATTGGTGAAGGCAGTCGTAAACAGCTACCTGCCCTGCTCCACGAGTTGGGCTATCGCAATGGTTTATTAGTTACCGATACGTTTTTTAGCGAGCAAACTCCGTGGGTAAGCGAATACCTCGAAGCTGCTGCAGAACTGGGCATACAAACCGTGGTTAATGATGAAGGCATCCCCGATCCAACCACCACGCTTTGCGACGAAGTTACCGAGCATGTGTTAGAGCAAAATGCTGGTAAGCCGTTAGACCATGTAATTGCGCTTGGTGGTGGTAGCAATATCGATTTGGCGAAAGCGTTGTGTCTAACCTTACGGCACAAGCGCCCGATTAAAGAGTTTATTGGTGATGAGCACGATAAAAGCGATTGTTTGCCGCTAATTGCTTTGCCGACAACGGCCGGAACAGGCTCAGAAGCCACACCTGGCACTATCTTGGTCGACCCTGATAACGCCACAAAAGTTGCGGTTATGCATAACCAGCTGCGGCCAGTGGTTGCGCTTATCGACCCCGAATTTACCTATACTTGCCCACCAAAAGTTACGGCCGAAGCCGGCTTAGATGCTCTTACCCATGCGCTTGAGTCGTATTTAACCCTAGATAGTAAAGACTTTGACCGAGGTGGCGCAGTCGACCCTGGTTACAGTGGCCGTTCGTTGCTAACCATGATGTTTGCTCATGAATCGGTGCGTTTATGCGCTAAGTATTTGCAACGGGCTTACCACAATGGCAGCGATGAAGAAGCGCGTTCAGGCATGGCTTACGCCAGCCATTACGCCGCGCTTTCGTATGGCAGTGCGGGCTTAAACGCCATCCATGGCATTGCCTATGCCGTTGCTGGTTTAACGGGTAAGTCGCACGGCGCGACCAACGCCGTTGTTATGCCCTATGTGCTTGATGCCTTGGTGCCGCACCGAACCACCGAAATGGCCGAATTGGCACGTTTATTTGGTATTAATGAAAGCGATGAATTTAAAGCCGCCAAGCAATTGCCGGATTTAATTCGTAAGCTAGTTGAAGAATTGGGCATTGCTGGCAATTTTGTCGCCTTTGGCATTGCACCCGAGCAAAAATCTACATTGCTGCGCGATGCCCTAGAGGTTACGCGCTTAGCCAAAGCCTTGCCCGTTCCCGACGTCGAGTCCGCTTACGAAAGAATTATCGACAACGGTTTTAATAATGTGCTTGATCACGAGGCCGAGCAAGTGATGGTCTCATGATAATTGCCTGGCATCAGCGCCATTAAATTGCCTAATGCTTGGCACTGGGGGTAGCTGCTCTCCCTTACCTTGAGTAGTTTTTGACAAGGCGGCGAGTAAAATATGTTCCAGGGCGACCTTGGTTTTTGTGCTGCAAGCGATGGTATTTGCCTATTCTTCCGTGTAGGCGCTGTTTCGGGGTTGTTACCGAAAAAGGTCTGTAAACCACGGTTTACAGACCTTTTTATATGAAAGCTTGCCGAGCAAAAGCGGTTCGGTGAATTCGTTACACTAGCGTAAAGGTTCGCTTGTGTACGCCTGTTGTATAGGGTGGCGCGTTTTTGTTGAAAATGTTTATGCCTGCCCTTTATACAGCGCGGCGTCTATCGATTAAATCGTTTGTTTACGGTTCGCTTGTTTTACGGCGGCCCATTTTGATTGTTTACAGAGGCTGAAATGCAATACCGCGTATTAGGAAACACGTCACTTAAGGTTAGTTTAATCGGTTTAGGAACCATGACTTGGGGCGAGCAAAACACCGAAGCGCAAGCCCACGAGCAGCTCGATTACGCCTTATCACGAGGGGTTAACTTAGTTGACGCAGCCGAAATGTATCCAGTGCCGCCACGGCCCGAAACTCAGGGTAAAACCGAGAGTTTTCTGGGCAGTTGGTTAGCAAAAACAAAGCGCCGAAACGAAATTATTTTGGCCACTAAGGCCACTGGGCCATCTAGCGACCCGACCCGCCCCGGCCATATTCGTGGTGGGCGCAACCGCTTAAGCCGCGAAAACCTCTATGAAGCAGTAAACGACAGTCTAAAGCGCTTGCAAACCGACTATATCGATTTATACCAATTGCACTGGCCCGACCGACGCACGGCTACTTTTGGTCGCTTGGGCTATCCATGGCCCGAGCAGGCCGAAGATACTGTACCCATCGAAGAAACCCTTGCGGCTTTGGCCGATTTAATTCAAGCCGGAAAAATACGCTACGTTGGCTTGTCTAACGAAACCCCCTGGGGGTTAGCACAATATTTGCGCTTGGCCGAAACCAAGCAGCTGCCACGCGTGGTTTCGGTGCAAAATGCCTACAATTTACTTAACCGAATTTACGAAAGCGGTTTATCGGAGTTTGCCTACCACGATAATGTGGGTTTATTAGCTTATTCGCCACTGGCCATGGGCATGCTTACCGGTAAATACGAAAGTGGTGCGCGGCCGACTGGTGCGCGCTTAACCTTGTTTGAGCGTTTTAAGCGTTATAGCAACCCACAAGCCGAAAAAGCGGCCCAGGCTTATGTTGATCTTGCGCGCAAGCATGGCCTATCGCCGGCTCAGATGGCCTTGGCCTGGGTGAATAGCCGGCCTTTTGTTAGCAGCAATTTAATTGGGGCAACCACACTGCAGCAATTAAAAGAAAACATCGATAGCGTGAGCGTTACGCTAAGCAACGACGTTATCGAAGGTATTGAGGCCATTCAAAAGCAACAACCCAACCCAGCGCCGTAGAGGTGGCTACGAAGAGCCCATAGGTAACGGTCGCTTACACGGCTCAATTCGGTTGTGCTGCGATTCCAATTGCTAGCAAGCATCCACCGTAAGTAAGCCTTTGCTGACCATTCGGTTTACTCGATAGGTGTATAGTGCCTTAACAACACGGTTACTCAGGAAGCACTATGGCAGCAGTAGGCGAGCTTTACGAAAGACTTGAGCGGTATCTCACGTTCCGAAATTTTTTGTCGTCGTTATTAATTAT
>DATGSD010000359.1:0-3741 GCA_035302965.1 Burkholderiaceae bacterium
CTTTCTGATCCCATGCTAAGCGAGGCCGCCGACGAACTAATAAAAACTCGCCATTACAACGCCGAATGGGCCATAACCACCCAGGGGCAAATTTTAAGCGCCCAATTCGAATCGATTCACGACCCGTACTTGCGCGAACGCGGCGCCGACATTGATCAAATCATCGAGAAAGTATTACGTCGCCTTTCAGGAACCCCCAATTTATTACAAAAATCAGTGTCGCTCAATCAAAGCGAGGCCCTTATTGTGGTTGCGCGCGACATTTCTCCGGCAGACATGCTTAAGCTACGTGATGCTCGGTTTGCTGGGTTTTTAACCGACCTAGGCGGGCCGACCTCGCACACAGCTATTGTTGCGCGCAGCATGAATGTACCGGCCGTAGTCGGTCTGGGCAGCGCACATTCTCTAGTGCGCGACGGCGATCTGTTATTAATTGATGGCCTCAATGGCTCTGTCCTCGTTAACCCCAGCGATGCAGCCATCGCCGAGTTTCGGCAAATACGCAGTCGCTACATCGAAAAGCGCACTCGCTTACAGCAATTACGCGACACCCCTTGCATTACCCGCGATGGCATTCGCATTCGGCTTGAAGCCAATATCGAAGTACCCGACGAAAGTGAAGCCGCTTTAGCGGTAGGTGCTGAAGGAATAGGCCTATTTCGTAGCGAGTTTCTATTTATGGGGCGCAGCCAACCGCCTTCTGAAGACGAACAATACGAAGCCTATGCGCAAGTCGTTAAAGCCATGGACGGGCGACCTGTTACGATACGGACCCTCGACTTAGGTGCCGATAAAACTTTGGTCGATGACGCATCCGTTGCGGTCAACCCGGCTTTGGGCTTACGCGCCATTCGTTATTGCTTGGCGCACCCCGAACTCTTTGCCACCCAATTACGGGCATTATTGCGGGCCGCCACACATGGTCATCTGCGCATTTTGATCCCATTAATCTCGCATATGCACGAAGTAGTGGCTAGCCAAAAGGCCTTGCAACAAGCCCGCCAAAGCCTTATTGACGAAGGGGTGCCCGTGCCGGAACGAGTCGAATTAGGCGCCATGGTAGAAACGCCTGCAATTGCCGTAGCTGTCGAACCATTTGTCGACGCTCTCGACTTTTTATCAATTGGCACCAACGACTTAATTCAATACACACTAGCTATCGATCGCAGCGATGCCGAAGTAGCCCATCTTTACGATCCCATGCATCCAGCTGTACTACGTTTGCTGCATCATGTTATTGGCGCTGCCCACCGTGCTGGCAAGCCCGTATCGTTATGCGGTGAAGCCGCCGGCGATACACAAATGACGGCAGTTTTGTTAGGCTTGGGTTTAAAAGAATTTTCTATGCACCCTCAGCACTTGCTTGACGTCAAAAGTAAATTATTGTCTTCTCACGCCGATGCCTTACGTAATAAGGTTGCTGACGCACTTAACCGAGCAGTCCGTCCAACTCTCAATTAGTTTTCACATAACAAGCTATTGAATCAGCTGCCTTTTGTTAACAGCTGATTTAATTTGTGAACGATTGCTTAATAGACCCTACATTTAGCGGTGCTAATTAACCGCCTTAATTACTCGACAATGATTTCTATGCACGACTGACAGCTACTTAGTCGAAAGCATTCGTCACACGATTGCGAACTCACATTTTGTTACAACATTACTAAAACTGACTTTTACATCGGCTAAACATGCCTACAATAGCGAACAGCGGACTCTGCCGCTTGTTCGACAGATTTGTCCATTACCCCATATAAGGAATACCTACGATGCTGAAGAAAACGCTCTCAACGACCACTCTTGTACTTGCAACAGCCGGCTTATTAGCCGCTTGTTCGCCCGAAGACAAAGCTGACAGTATCGATACAACACCACCCGCCGCTACTGAAGCACCTGCGCCAGCAACAGGTGGGGGCACAGCAGCACCGGCTCCGGCACCAGCTACAGCTGAAGACCCAGCCTTGCCAGCCGATACCCAGCCAGCTCCCCAACCCGAACCTGAGGCTAGCGACGACACTGCTACCGATTTGCCTGGTAACGATGATGCCGATGAAGTCAGCCACGCCGATCTTGATACCGACCGCGAGGCCGAAGAAGCTACAGTTACCGATCGTGCTATTGAAGCCGTCAAAAAAGCCGAGGAAAAAGTTAAAGAAAGCGCCGACCGTGCCGAGAAAATGCTAAAAGAATCGCTAGACGGCGACAAATAAACTCGCATTTAATTAAGCTAAGGCCTATGAGTTTTCTCATAGGCCTTTATTTTGTTTACACTGTCTAAACGCCCACTCTTTTCCGAGGAACTCATGGTAAATCGAAGCGACTGGCTTGAAGACCTGCAAAAAAATCTATCCAACCTGATAGCAAATAGCCCTGCTGGCGACATCGAACGCAACGTTCGTGCCTTGCTTACACAAACGTTTAGCCGCCTCGATTTAGTCACCCGAGAAGAATTCGACACCCAAACCGAATTACTCGAAAGGGCACTTAACCGTATAGCCGAGCTAGAAATTCGTATTAAAGCACTCGAAACGCCCTCGGCCGATGACGCTTCCGAAAACACTCCTGCTAGTCCTTAACAACATGACGCTTAAATCACCTTATTAAGCGGTAATCGCCTAGTAGTTTTACGCCTAGATATTTTTGCGCATTAACGTCATTTATTGTCCCGGCATCTGCCACACTATGCCCTAATTTTTTGTCGGGGCAGAGCATGTCGTTAGCGGTTTTATATAGCCAAGCACTTTATGGTTTTGAGCCCAGCCCAGTTCGGGTCGAGGTTCATATTGGTTCGGGGTTGCCCGCATTTAATGTTGTCGGTTTGCCCGACACTGGTGTGCGCGAAAGCCGCGAACGTGTGCGGTCGGCGATTATTAGTAGCGGCTTCGAATTTCCGGCAGCACGCATCACCGTTAATTTAGCGCCGGCCGACTTGCCAAAAGCCTCGGGCCGCTTCGACCTTCCTATTGCACTGGGGGTTTTGCTAGCGTCTGGGCAAATTGTTATGCCCAGCCCAGATAGCGGCGATACAAGCACACCGCCGGTTCACCACTATGTATTTGTTGGCGAACTGTCGTTAACCGGCGCCTTAGTGCCAATTACGGCGGCGCTGGCAGTCGCCTTAGCAGTTGCCCGCCAACACCCAGGCCGCAGTTTAGTGTTACCCGCCGATAATGCCGCCCTTGCGGCACAAGTACCACAACTAACGGTATATGGCCTAAAAACTTTGGCCGAGCTGGTCGCGTTTTTTCGTGGTGAAGGCGAATTACACGCGCATTCCGAAACGCCACTAAATAGCTTTAGAGAAACCCCAATACCCTGTATGTCGGATGTACGAGGGCAGGGGCAGGCGGTGCGAGCACTCGAAATTGCAGCCGCAGGTGGCCACAGCGTATTACTTTCAGGCCCACCGGGCGTTGGCAAAAGCATGTTAGCCCAGCGTTTTCCGGGTTTACTAGCCCCACTAGACAACCACCAAGCCCTAGAAGTTGCCGCCATTCAAAGTTTAAGTGGCCACGAGCCCCAGCTGAGCCGCCAACCGCCATATCGCTGCCCGCATCATTCGGCATCGCGACCTGCCTTAATTGGTGGCGGGAGCTACCCCGCACCCGGTGAAATTAGTTTGGCCCACCACGGGGTTTTGTTTTTAGACGAATTGCCCGAATTTAATCGCCAAACACTAGAAGCGTTACGCGAGCCCCTAGAAACAGGGGTGGTTACCATTTCACGAGCCAGCCGGCGTGC
>DATGSD010000360.1:0-2465 GCA_035302965.1 Burkholderiaceae bacterium
AAGCCACCAGCGCGCCAGCGAACGTTTAATGCAACGCTACTACTGGGCGGCCCGCGTAGTTAGCCAATTAAATGCCATTGCTATGCAATTGCTTGAAGCGCATTTATTTCCGGCGCCGCCTTCAACCGTACAACGCCTAGGTAAAAACTATCGTTTGGTGCAAGGGCGTTTAGATATTCGGCACCAAAACCTGTTTGAGCGCGACCCCTCGTTATTATTTAATGCTTTCTTAAGCATGCAGCGCCACCCCGATGCGCGTTCGCTTTCGGCGCGCACCCTACGGGCAATGTGGAATAGCCGCAAATTAATTAATGCCGACTTTCGCCGCAACCCACTTAACCAACAGCTATTTTTAGAAATTCTGCAAGAACCTCGGCTGCTGATTGAAAGCTTACAAACCCTTGCTCTCCTAAACCTTTTGCCCAACTATCTGCCCGAGTTCAGACGAATAGTTGGGCAAATGCAGCACGATTTATTTCATGCTTATACCGTCGACCAACATACTTTATTAGTTATTCGTAACGTTCATCGCTTCGCCCAAGCCGAACATGCCCACGAAAACCCCTTAGCCAGCCAATTAATGGCCGAACTAAATAAACCCTGGCGATTAATTATTGCGGCCCTATACCACGACATTGCCAAGGGTCGGGGCGGCGACCACTCCGAATTGGGGGCGCGCGATGCCAAACGCTTTTGCCAACGCCACGGGCTGGGCGAGGCCGATACCAACCTCATCGTGTTTTTAGTGCGCCACCATTTAAGCCTGTCGCGCTACGCCCAAAAACGCGACTTGTCAGACCCAGCAGTTATTAACGAATTTGCCCAGCTATTTGAGAGCCGCGAACAGCTAGACGCTCTTTATTGTTTAACCGTGGCCGACATCAAAGGCACGAGCAACATCGTGTGGAACGCCTGGAAAGGTAAATTGCTAGCCACCCTTTACCACCAAACCGCAGACGCGCTTAACACCTTGGCGCAAGGCCGCCACCTACCCAGCCGCCAAACCGCTTTAGCCAAACGCAAAGCCGATGCCGCCACCCAACTACAACAACTGGGCATAAGCCAAACACAACGCCAAGCGTTTTGGCAGGCTTTTGGTGTGGATTATTTTTTACGTCACTCAAGCAACGAGCTGGTTTGGCACGCCCACCAACTAGCCGCCCACCCTAAACCCACCCATCCAGTGGTTAAAAGCCGTGTTATTGCTGACGGCTCGGGCTTGCAAATCGTAGTTTACACGCCCGATCGCAGCGATTTATTCGTCGACTTGTGCCAGTATTTTGAGCAAAACCGTTACAGCATCCAAGACGCACGCATCCATACCAGCCAAAACGGTTGGGCCCTCGACAGCTTTGTGCTGCTACCTCTAGACAACGCCCAAAGCCTTGAACAACATGGCCACCATATAGAACACTGCTTGCCGCAAGCCTTGGGCACTGCGTCGGCGCAAAAAACCGCCCCCAAGCGCAGTACTGCGGTACTAAACCAGCGCCTAGACGCTCAATTACGGGTGTTTCCCATTGTGCCCACCGTCGAACTACGCCCAGGCTCGTCCCCCCACAGCTGGCGTTTAGCTATTACAGCGGGCGATCGTCCCGGCTTGTTATATAGTTTGGCGCAAGTCTTTGCCGAGCACGGCACCAGCCTACAAATGGCTAAAATTACCACCTTGGGCAACCGCGTCGAAGATGTCTTCTTGCTTAAGGCCGAAGCGCTAACCGACCCCAAACGTCAGCTACAATTTGAGCGAGACTTACTGAGCCGTTTACAAACCCCAGCTTCTAATTCGCTTACCGCCTATGAACCCCAGCAAAACCGGGCTTAATGCCATTGCCCTTATTAGTATTGTGGCCGTGGCCATTGCCCTACTCTCGCAACACGTGTGGAATATGCCGCCCTGCGCCTGGTGCGTTTTTCAGCGCCTTATTTATTTAGTGATTGCCGTTGTTGCCTGGCTAGGCGTAGCCGGCAACCCAAAACTTACCCGCGCCATGGCTTTATTGGTAGTCGTCTTAGCCATTGGTGGGGCATTATCAGCGTGGTACCAGTACGACGTCGCTGCCCAGCAATTTTCGTGCGATCTAACCTTTGCCGACCGCTTTATAACTGGCAGCGGCCTAGAAGCGGCAATACCGTGGTTATTTGGCATCTACGCCACCTGCATGGACGCCCGCGTCACCATTTTTGGGGTTGAGTACGCCATTCTTAGTTTAATTCTGTACTTAGTAATAGCCGCGCTTGCTCTACGCACCGCCGCACCGGCGCCGTCAAAGCACACCTAGCCAAAACAGGGCTTAACCCACAACACAGAACGGGCAGCTGTTAGGTTTACACAACAGTCAATCTTGGCAAACCGTTGTCTTAAAACAACTGTTTTGTTGTTTATTTGCACCAAATCAATAAAATTATCCTTATCGAAGCTTGAGCAGCTAAACCCGTTTTAAGGCTAGCAAACAACACCAAAC
>DATGSD010000361.1:0-2962 GCA_035302965.1 Burkholderiaceae bacterium
TTTTGGTGTGCTTTTACTTGCTTGGGTGTATTACGGTATGAGCGAAACTCTCGCCCCCGAAAATGTAAGGCCATTAAAGATTTCGGGCATAACAAAAAACTATCTAGAACTTCTGCGCCATCGGCAGTTTATGTGCCACACGCTTGCCGGTGGTTTCGGGATGGCGGGTTTATTTGCCTACTTAACCGGCTCTCCACACGTCTTTATTAATTTGTACGACATAAAACCGCAAAGTTTTGGGTTTTATTTTGGCATTAATGCCGCGTCTTATATTTTAGCTGCCCAACTAAATGCCTATCTGCTCGATCGCTTATCACCCGCTCGCCTACTTTTATTAGCACAGATAGCTGTTGTTATTAGCACTGTAGTCGGGCTGGTTTTTACAGGGCTTGGCGTTCTACCCTTTGCCTTATTAATGGCTTTTTTAATGCTTTATCTTGCTTGCATGGGCTTTATCAACCCAAACTCGGTAGCCTTGGCCTTAGCCTACCAGGGCAAACGGCTTGGGGTAGCGTCGGCATTAATGGGTGCTTTGCAAATGAGCTGCGGTGCCCTTGCCGGAATCTCGATCAGCCTTTGGGAAACCGCTAGCGCCCTACCACTAAACACCGCCTTATTATTATGTGCGTTGCTATCAGCCACATTTGGTTATCTGGGCAGCCGCCAATAAGCAAATCATTTTCTAGCATTTATATAGCCTAATCGGCTTGAATGCCACACCAATTTTGGTATAGAATGGTGTGCTTTACTAGTGCTAAGCACAAGCCTAGTTCATGCTAGCTTTTTAGTTGGCATGGCTTTATTTACGTTTAAAGTGCTTATGCAAAGCGTTTAAGTATGTAAGATTTTTTTAGTAAAAGCGTTTATATAAGTGCTTTTATCAGCTGCTAGTTTTGCCTTGGCCGTGTTTTTTTGCTGGCTTAGCACCTTTTTAAGCAGTGTCCTTACACCATTAAAACGCGTGGCCGTTTAGGCCATCATCGCCTTTTGCGATTTCCCATACACTTACAAAGAGGTAACCGATATGGCACGCGTATGCCAAGTAACTAAAAAGCGCCCTATGGTAGGCAACAACGTGTCACACGCCAACAACAAAACCAAGCGCCGCTTTTTACCAAATTTACAAAGCCGCCGTTTTTGGGTTGAAAGCGAAAACCGCTGGGTACGCTTGCGTGTTTCGGCTCGGGCTATCCGTACCATCGACAAAAAAGGTATCGATGCCGTTTTAGCCGATCTCCGCGCCCGTGGCGAAGCCGTTTAACTTATTTATTTTCTAGGAGTTCTCCATGGCTAGCAAAGGCGTTCGCGAAAAAATCAAGCTCGAATCAACGGCTGGTACTGGGCATTTTTACACCACCACCAAAAACAAGCGCAATATGCCCGAAAAAATGACGATCAAAAAGTTTGATCCTGTTGCGCGTAAACACGTCGAATACAAAGAAACCCGGCTACGATAAAAGCCTGGCTTGGCGTACAAAAGCCCTGCCCTGCAGGGCTTTTTTTATGTCGATTTTCTGGCGTAAACTAAGTATCTTTAAGGCTTAACCGCCTTAACCTTTTAAACCTCATCGCAAATTACCCGTCATCATGCAGGAACGCTACGATCCTTCCCAAATAGAAGCTGCCGCACAAGAATATTGGCAAGCCAACGACGTTTACCGTGTTACCGAGCAGGCCACCAAGGCCGACGGCACAGCCAAGCCAAAATACTACGCCTGCTCGATGCTGCCCTATCCTAGCGGTAAATTGCATATGGGCCATGTTCGCAACTACACCATCAACGACATGATGGCGCGTCATTTGCGCATGAAGGGGTTTAATGTCTTAATGCCTATGGGCTGGGATGCGTTCGGCATGCCTGCCGAAAACGCTGCGATCCAATCAGGCTTGCCCCCTGCAAAATGGACTTACGACAACATTGCCTATATGAAAAAACAAATGCAGGCAATGGGCTTAGCCATCGACTGGTCGCGCGAAATCAACGCCTGCGACCCCAATTACTACAAATGGAATCAATGGCTATTTTTAAAAATGCTCGAAAAGGGCATTGCCTACCGTAAAACACAAATCGTTAACTGGGATCCAGTCGATCAAACCGTGTTGGCTAACGAGCAAGTCGTCGACGGCCGCGGATGGCGCTCGGGCGCTTTGGTCGAAAAACGCGAAATCCCCGGTTACTACTTACGCATTACCGATTACGCTGAAGAGCTTCTCGAAAACGTTAAAAACGGGCTCGAGGGCTGGCCAGAACGCGTTCGTATTATGCAAGAAAACTGGATCGGCAAAAGCGAAGGGGTTCGATTTGCGTTTACTCACAACATCAAAGACGACTCCGGCAAGCTCATCCAAGATGGTCGTCTCTACGTTTTCACAACACGCGCCGACACCATTATGGGGGTTACCTTTTGTGCGGTTGCCCCAGAACATCCGCTTGCGACACACGCAGCAAAAAACAATGCCGAACTCGCCCAATTTATCGAGCAACATAAGTCACGTAGCACGAGCGAAGCCGACCTCGCCACGCGCGACAAAGAAGGGATGGCTACTGGTTTACAAGTTATCCACCCGCTCACTCAAGAAGCGGTCGACCTCTGGGTCGGTAATTACGTGCTAATGGAATACGGCGATGGCGCTGTTATGGGTGTACCCGCTCACGACGAACGCGATTTCGAATTCGCCAAAAAGTATGGTCTAAACATCAAACCTGTTATTGCTATCGTAGGCAAAACATGGTCAGACTCACAGTGGCACGATTGGTACGCAGAAACGCAAAACAGCCAAACGGTTAATTCTGGCGAATTCGATGGCCTTAACCACAGCCAAGCAAGCAATGCCATTGCCGATAAGCTCGCATCGTTAGGCTTGGGCGAAAAACAAACCACCTGGCGTTTACGCGATTGGGGTATTTCACGCCAGCGTTATTGGGGCACACCTATCCCCATCATTCATTGCGACAAGTGTG
>DATGSD010000362.1:0-2937 GCA_035302965.1 Burkholderiaceae bacterium
ACCGTCGCGACGCACAAACGTTGTACTACCGAATCGCTAACCCAGATGTCGAAAAACTGGTTGCTACTTTAAACGCCATTTTCTGCGATTAACACACTGCGACCAGCTCTTTGCATAAATCTTACTTTCAAGCGAAACTACCATGAATCAGCAAACCATTAATGCTCAAAAAGCGAATCAGCTAGTCCAATCGGGGGCTTTATTAATCGATATTCGAGATGCTGACGAGTTCGCACGCGAACATATTCAGCACGCGCAGCACATCCCGATGAATTTGATTAGCTCACAAACTATACGGCCTGCCGAACAGCAAGCAGTCATTTTTTATTGTCGCTCGGGCAATCGCACCCAAGTTAATTCTGCCGTATTACACGCAAGTGCCAATGCCGACACCTATATTTTAGAAGGTGGTTTAGACGCCTGGAAAAAAGCAGGCTTACCAATCGAGCACGATGCCACCCAACCACTAGAGTTAAACCGTCAGGTGCAAATTGCCGCCGGTAGCATCATTGTTTTAGGCGCCATTTTAGGGGCGAGCGTTTCTCCTTGGTGGCATTTGCTTTCGGCCTTTGTTGGCGCAGGTTTAGTGTTTGCTGGCATTTCTGGCTTTTGTGGCCTGGCCCGCGTACTAATGAAAATGCCCTGGAATAAACGCTCGGTCGCTGCTTAAAACAGCTTACAGTTATTTATTTTTTAAAACGTTCAACGCCCTGAGTAATTTCGGCTAGCGCCACTTCTTGGGGCTCCCACCCTTTTACCTTTACCCACTTTCCTTTTTCAAGATCTTTATAGCGCTCAAAAAAGTGCTGAATGCTCGCCAAATAATGCTCGGGTAGATCTTGCGGCTCTTGCAGATGGGCATAATCGGGGTATAGCTTATTAACCGGCACGGCTAATACTTTTGCATCGCCGCCCGCTTCATCTTCCATTTGCAACATACCAATAGCGCGACAACGAATAACCGAACCGGTTTGTACCGGAAAAGGCGTTAGAACCAAAACATCAACCGGATCACCATCGTCTGCAATTGTTTGCGGAATATACCCGTAGTTTGTTGGGTAACGCATTGCCGTTAGCATGAAACGGTCGACAACAATGGCACCCGTTTCTTCATCAACCTCGTATTTAACCGGGTCAGAGTTCATGGAGATTTCAATAATGACATTGAATTCAGTAGGCAAATTATCGCCCGGAGAGACCTTACTCAAACTCATGTTGTTTGTACCTTCTTAAATAAATCAGTGAGAATCCGTCTTTTTCGACGGCTGATCGGACGACTGAGAAAAGTCCACTCCGGGTGGAGGGGCGCTATCAAAATAGTCGTCGAGTAATGAATCTTGTGCATCAGGCTCGGGGATTTTTTCGGCCAGTGTGCCGGGCCGCGACGCATCAAGCGCATCATCTTCAACATAACCCACCGCGCTGGCAGCATAAATTACTGGGTTGCTGGCTTCGCCTTCGGCAGACGACCTAATATTTTCTTGAAAAAACATCGGATCATCAGCGGTATCTGCCGCTGGCAGGAGTCGAGACAATTCGACCGTTGGCAAGGCGTAAGCACCGCTTGCGGCAAGCTTCCAATGTCGGAAAGCTTCGTCTTTGCGTCCGAGGCCATCGTATAAATTGCCCAAAAGCGCATGAACTTTGACATCCGGTCGTATTTTTTTACTGCGCTGTAGATAACGCTCGGCGGGCCCCCACAGCTGCCCAATAAGGCATAAGCTACCTAAAGTAATTAATAAGTCAGGGTTGTCTGGGTGGTCTTTTAACCAAGCTTCAGCCTTACTAAGCCGTTTTGCAACCTGGTCTGGCGGGCAATGCGCATAACGACTTAACAATTTAGGATCAAGTTCGACACTAAGCGCGGCTTCAAGAATTTTACGAGCCTCTTCGTAGTTACCCGCTTGTTCTTGAATGGCAGCTGCTGTGGCTGCAATTTTTGGCTGTGTTTTTTCGGTGGGTTTCAAGTCATTCCAAATAGGACGAAAACCTTCTGGACCATTCTCCTTTAAGCGAGCAACCGCAGAAACTTCGATTAATGGCGCGGCTTGTTCGGCATCGATAACTTTACGTCGAACTAGCAAACGAGTAAGTGAATAAACCTTGTCGTAGTGCTTGAGTTGGTGATGAGCATGAAGTAATAAGCGCGTTGCCGTCGTGTGATGGGCAGCAGCTTGCTCGAAGCCAGCAAGCTTTTCGAGCGCCTCTTGCGGACGATTTTGTTCGAGATACATTTCGGCTTGCACAATTTGTGTAGCCTCGTGTAGGCGGGCATTGCTCGCCGAATTTTTAGCAATGTCTAAGGCTTCGTCGCGGCGGCCATAATCAGCTTTTTGTTGATAAGCTCGCGCCAGCCCTAAAGCCGCCAACACACGCGTTTGCGATGAACGCGTACGGCTTAACAGCTTGCGCAGATCGGATTCGACATCAGAAAACCGGCCTTCGAGTAAGCTAATCCAGCCTCTTTGCAATTGATGCAAATCTTTCTTTTGTGCACGACGGGTTTTCCAACTGCGATACTGCCCGGGCCGCGACGCCAACCACGCAAAAAAGCGTAAGACAACATATAAAACGATAAAGGCCGCAATGATTAACAAGGTGGCCAGGGTAAGGGAGAGTTCGACTCGCCACGGCTGAGCAACAATTAACACATTACCGCTGTGTTCGCGCAATAAAAGCGCGAGACCAACGGCTAATGCAATAACGACAAGAGTTCCGAGCCAGGTACGCATACTTTATTCCTGTAATTTAGGCTTGCTTGCTTCTTGTTCAGCCTGATTCTCACGTTCAATGACACGTTCGTCTTGTTTTAAATCGCGCATCATTTGTTCAGCTTCCGGTCCGGGACGTGGGGGCGTGTCTGCTTGGCGATTGATGGAGCGGATTTGCTGTTCGTCTTGCTTTAAGTCGCGCATCATTTGTTCGGCCTCGGGACCA
>DATGSD010000363.1:0-6512 GCA_035302965.1 Burkholderiaceae bacterium
CAAAAACGACATGAGTACTCCTAACTAAGTGTGGCCCGTAGTAAGCTAAGCAGCCGAATCGGCCAAGGTTTAATAATATTAGCAATAACTAGTACGGTGATAAGCAGTTAATTAAACAACGAACTGTTTGCACTAACGATGGTTTGGCCTCGCCACAACAAGCAAAGCAATTAACGGCTAAATAAACAATCAACTGCTTGCACTAAGGGCGTTTTGGTTTAGCCATAAACAAGTAGGGCGATTAGCGACTAGATAAACACCCAGCAGCTTGCGCTAAAGACGGTTTAGCCTAGTCATAACCAATAAGGTTATGACTAGCTAAATAGGCACCGATAAAGTTTCTGAAATACGGAAGGCCAGGTCGTCGCCGGCTTCTTTAACCGAAATATCGATGCCGCAAGCGGCTAAATCGGTAACTTTAAGGTCTTTGTAACCACAGGGGTTGATGCCGTCAAATGGGGTTAGATCCATATCGACATTTAGCGCCAGGCCATGGTAGGCGCAACCTTTGCTTACTTTAATGCCTATAGCAGCAATTTTAGCCAGCTGTATAGGCTTGTGCAGAGAGATTGTTTCGGCTGGCACGGCAAGGGTGTCGGCCGATGCGCTGTGGCCGCTACGTTGGGCTTGGGCGGCGGCTAGGCTAGGTACGGGTTGTGGTATGGGTACGTAAACCCCTGGCGCCCCTTCTTGGCGGCAGGCCCCACGCACGCCAAGGTCAGATAAGTACTCGAGAACAATGTCTTCTAGCAAGGCAACGTATTCTTTAACAAATAAACCCACGCGGCGCAGGTCGACCAAGCAGTACACAACGACTTGGCCCGGGCCGTGGTAGGTTACTTGACCACCACGGTTGCTATGTATAACTGGGGTGTCGCCGGCATTAAGAATGTGTTCGGGTTTGCCGGCTTGCCCCAAGGTATAGACGGGCGCGTGTTCTACTAGCCAGATTTCATCGGGCGTGCCGCCATCGCGGTTGGCAGTAAAGCCTTGCATGGCGTCGAATACGGGCTCGTAAGCCGATAAGCCCGTAAGCCATTTGGTGGTAATCATTACAACACTACAGAAGTCATGGGGTGTGCATGAAGTGCACGGTATAAATCGTCGAGTTGTTCGCGCGAAGTGGCGGTGATGGTAAATGTTAAACCTAGGTAATTGCCACTTTTGCTAGGGCGCATTTCGACGGTAGAAGGGTCGAAGGTTGGATCGAAACCCAACACGATTTCGGTCATGGTTTGCGCGAAATCGGGGTGGTTTTTACCCATAACCTTGATCGGAAAGGCCGATGGATATTCGATTAACGATTGCTCGGGTGGGATTTCGGTCATAGTTCGACTAACTTATCGTAGGCCGCTTGTAAGCGACGGTAGATCGGGCCGGGGCGGCCAGTTCCGCCTACGGGTTGGCCGTTATAAATAACAATGGGTAATACTTCTTTGGTTGCTGAAGTCAGCATAAGTTCATCGGCAGTATCTACTTCGTGCTGAGCGATGGGGCGGGCAACGAATGGAATATCTTGTTGCACCGCCAATTCTTCGAGTAGGCGGTAACGTATGCCTTCAAGAATGTGCTCATCGAGCGGCGGCGCCAAAAGTTCGCCATCTTTCACCATCCAGATGTTGCAAGCCGAGCCTTCGGTAAGCAGGCCATCACGAAACTGGATGACTTCGTCGACACCGCTGTCAACAGCTTGTTGACGGGCCAAGATATTGGCCAGCAAAGAGGTTGATTTAATGTCGCAGCGCTGCCAACGGATGTCGGTTGCCGAAACGGCCGATAAGCCTTGGTCGCGCTGTTGGGCGGTGGGCCTTGTAAACGGGTTAACCATGCAAAAAATGGTGGGTTTTACCCCTAACGGAAAAGCGTGGTCGCGCTTGGCCACGCCGCGGCTAACCTGTATATAAACAACGCAATTTGACAGGCCTGAGCGCTTGACCATATCGGTAACCAAGGCTTCCCAATCGGCGGTGGTAAAGCCGGTTTCGAGGCGCAAAACCTTTAAATTACGCTGTAAGCGCGCAAGGTGGGCGGCCATGCGAAAGGGCTTGCCGGCATAGACCGGGACGACGTCGTATATGCCATCGCCAAAGATAAAGCCGCGATCTAAAACCGAAATTTTGGCGTCCGCTAGACGTTGGTAATCGCCATTTAAGTAAACAATACTATTGGGATCGGTATCGGGAATCATACTAACCTTTATTGCAACATCATTTTAACTTTATCGATCAAACGGCTAAAGAAACCTGCTTGCGCGACGTCGTCAAGAATAAGCAGCGGGATTTCACGCAAGGGTTTACCGTCGAGCTCGAGGGTAACGGTACCAGCGCGCTTACCGCTTTCTAGGGGCGCGATTAGCGGTTGGGTGTATTTAGCATCGGCTTTAAGGTCGGCTAATTTGCCACGCGGCACGGTTACCCAAATGGGCTCGGGCTGACCTAACGCAACCGTCTCTTGGGTGCCTTCCCAAACCCGCGCTTCAACGGCGGGTTTTTCGGCATCGTAAAGCTTGACCGTGTCAAAGTTTTGGTAGCTCCAGTTAAGTAGTTTCAGGCTGATTTCGGCGCGAGCGGCATCGCTTTCGGTGCCGACAACAATTGACACAACTCGGCGCCCATCGCGTAAAGCGGTTGAAACCAAACAATAACCAGCGGTAGAGGTGTGTCCTGTTTTTAAACCATCAACCGTCGAGTCTGTCCAGAGCAAACGGTTACGGTTCATTTGGCGAATGTCGTTGTAGGTGTATTCTTTTTCTGAGTAGTAGTGCAGGTATTGCGGAAAGTCTTTAACCAAGCGCACGGCCACAATGCCTAAATCGCTTACCGTGGTTAGGTGGTCGTCGTGCGGCAGGCCAGAGGCGTTGGTGTAATAGGTGTTTTTTAAGCCCATTTTGTCGGCCTCTTGGTTCATGAGAGCGACAAAGGCCGATTCAGAGCCGGCCACTGCTTCGGCTAAAGCCACCGTGGCATCGTTACCCGACTGAATAATCATGCCTTTAAGCAATTCGTCGACCGTTACTTTGCTATTAGGGTCGATGAACATGCGCGAGCCTTCGGTTTTCCAGGCTTTTTCAGAAACATGAACTTCTTGGTCGAGCGCTAGGCGGTTTTTTTCGATGGCGCTAAAAACAATGTAAGCCGTCATTAATTTGGTTAATGAAGCCGGCTCGACCGCTTGTTCGATGTTTAAGCCACCAATAACCTGGCCGCTGTTAGCGTCGTAGGTCATCCAAGCTTTGGCCGGAACGCTGGGTGCCGGAATGGTAGACAGTTCGGCAACCGGCACCATAGACGACTGTGCCGCGGGTGTAGGCGCATCGGTGTTGTTTTCTGCTGTTTGAGCAGTGGCGGTAAATGTAAAAGCAGCTAGGGCGGCTAAACAAAAAGCGCGGCCTAATTTTTGTAAAGTGTAGCGGGCAAAAGAAGTGGTAGCCATAAGCTTGTTTTAAAGGTTAGTTAATTAAACGTTAGAGCGGCAAGTCGCTGGGTGACAAGGTCGCGCAAAACCAGCAGTTTGCCATGAAAGAAGTGGGTGCTGTCAGGAATAACCGTAAGCGGAAGTTGCTGCTCGCGAGCAAAGTTCATAACTTCGTCGAGTGAAATAACCTCGTCGGTTTCGCCGTGAATAAGCAAAGTGTCGGCCGGCAATTGTATATTTTCGTCGGCACTAAAGCGCTGCGCAGCCGTACCAACTAAAATGCGAGTAAGCGGTAACGAATCGCTTTGCTGATTGCGTAAGCGCTGGTCTAAACGCGCGGCGACAGCCGTGCCAAAAGAGAAACCCGCTAACACCCATGGCAGCTTGGCAACATCGGGGTAAGTAGCTTGAACGTGTTGTAACAAGGCTTCCATGTCGTTGGTTTCGCCCACGCCGTTGTCGAACTCGCCCTCTGACGAGCCCACCCCCCGAAAGTTGGGCCGTACAACCAATAGGCCATGGTCGGTACAGGCACGCGCAATAGTAGTTACTACTTTGTTGTCGCGCGTGCCGCCATGCAAGGGGTGAGGATGCAAAACCAAGGCCCAGCCAATAAGTGGGGTATCGGGCCAATCGAGGGCGCAATCAACTATCCCAGCCGGCCCCTTAAACTGAAAACTTTTTGTGCGTGTCACCATAAACGAGTTATTACCTTTTAAAAGGCTAGAATCGCCTAAATTTTATAAAATATGCCGCTAAACTACACTGGTTTTACAAGCCAATTTCGCTGCTGCTTACAGTGGCTGCGGTAAATACGGTTTATTGTAAACCTTCACTACAATAGGGCAGGCTTAGCCACTTGGCTACCCTGGTTTCAACGCTTTTCGGTATTTTTACCTAGCCGTGTCATTTTCTAAGCTACCGTTTATTGGGCCGGCCGAGCTGGCCGCCCAGCTGCAAGCGGCTCTACCGCTGTTTCAGCACATTCAGTGGGTGCCGCAAACCGGCTCGACCAACGAAGACCTTTTAAAAAAAGCACGTGCTAGCCGCCCGGGTACCGCGTTGCGTCCGTGGCTGTTAGGCACCCATTTGCAAACCCAGGGGCGTGGGCGCAGCGGCCGTACTTGGCAAAACCGCGTTGGTGCATCGTTAATGTTTTCGTGCGCTTACGATTTATTTTTGCCAACCCGCCACTTGCCTGCCTTGTCGCCGCTTTGCGGCCTAATTGCCTGCGAAACCCTAAGGCAGTGGCTGCATCCCGCGCAGCAACACCGTTTAAGCATGAAGTGGCCAAACGATATTTTGTGGGACAACGCCAAACTAGCTGGTATTTTAATCGACGTTTCGCGTGCCGGTGTAGCCGCCAGCGCCGACCATCACATCGTTATTATTGGTATTGGGCTAAACCTTAACGATGGGCGTGCGCTAAGCCAGTCGCTTAACCGCCAAATTGCCGATTGGGCTGAAATTGAACGTGCGAACGCGTTAACGCAAACCGTTACCCCGGCTAATTTAGTGAGTCACTTAGCCAGCGGCTGGTATGATGCGCTTAATACAGTTACGAGCACAGGCTTATGTTGGCTACCCAGGCGCTATGCAACGGTTGACGCA
The DNA here is from genome assembly GCA_035302965.1 of Burkholderiaceae bacterium. Lineage (GTDB taxonomy): Bacteria > Pseudomonadota > Gammaproteobacteria > Burkholderiales > Burkholderiaceae_B > DATGSD01. The sequence continues at coordinate 5,026 of DATGSD010000363.1, forward strand.
TTAATTGGCCAAGCCGTTACTATTGTTAACCATAATCGCATTACCCATTCGGGTATTGCTTGCGGTATTAATACCGACGGCCAGTTATTACTGCGTAGCGGAGCCGAACAAGCGGCTATTTCGGTAGGCGATGTGTCGTTGCGGCCTTTAACAGAGCACCCCTAGCCCTAAGCGTTTTGGTTTGTCTTGTTTTTCGTTAGTGCCCCTTCGGCCTAAGCGCCACGGTTTTTCGGAGCCAAAAATGAAACTGCTTATCGACATCGGCAATACCCGCCTCAAGGTTGGCTGGTTGCAACACGATGGCAGCAACTTTAGGCGCGAACCCGAACCGTTAGCGCTACCAGTATCGCAGTTTAAGCAACTTGGACAATTATTAGCCCAGGTACCAGATATTCCTAGCACTGTTTGGGCGGTTAATGTTAATGGCGCCGACATCCCTAAACGCTTAGAAGCAGCGTTACAGACACATTACAAGCACACCGTGGCCGTACACTGGCTACACAGCCAAACGCAAGCGCTTGATGTGCAAAACAGCTACCAGCCTACGCAGCAGCTGGGGGCCGACCGTTGGGCCGCCATGCTTGGTCTAGCTTGGCGCATACGCCAACTAGAAACCCCACCCGACAGCGCCTTACTGGCAAGCTTTGGTACGGCGACTACGCTAGACACTTTGTTTGTTGATACCTTTCCGCATTGCCGCTATGCCGGCGGCTTAATTTTGCCGGGCGCCGAGTTAATGCGCCATTCTTTGGCCGGCGGCACAGCCAACTTACCCATTAGCAAAGGCGCGGCTGCGCTTTACCCCTATAACACCCAGTTGGCTATTAATAGTGGCGTTGCCGCGGCACAAAGCGGCGCCCTTATTTACCAAGCGCTCGCGATCAAGCACGATACTGGCCAACTACCTACGTTATTTGTAAGCGGTGGCGCTTGGCCGCAACTTAAACCCCATCTTTTGGCCGCTGTCAAAAACTATCTACATTCGGCCGACTTAGAAAACCCAGCCAAGCAAACCCAAGTACACTGGATAGCAAACCCCGTACTCGATGGTCTCGCCGCTGTCGCTCAAGCACACGATGAACACAGATTCAGCGATTATTAAGCGGTGTGAAACAGGCAAAAAGTAAAGCCATGCGTATTTTGTTTATTGTTGTTGTCGTTGCTAACATCGTAGTGTTTCTGTACGGTAAGGGGGTTTTCATGCCCGAGCCCGAGCAATGGGGTCGTACCGCTGCCTTGCCTAGCGCTTACAACGCCGAGCATATAGCCATTGGTTCGCCACAAGCCAAGTGGCTGCCCTATTCGAAAAACTCATCTTCAAATTCTGGTCAAAAATAATCTGATGAAACCCATTCGCAAAGCCGTTTTCCCTGTCGCCGGTCAAGGTACCCGTTTTTTACCCGCCACCAAGGCCATGCCCAAAGAGATGTTGCCAATTGTCGATAAGCCACTTATCCAATATGCGGTAGAAGAAGCAATTGCCGCAG
>DATGSD010000364.1:0-3706 GCA_035302965.1 Burkholderiaceae bacterium
GCTGTGGTGTTTTTCGAAATGACCTTTTAGGCCACGTAAAATACGGATGGTTTCGTCGACCGACGGCTCGAGTACATCGATTTTTTGGAAACGGCGCGATAGCGCATGGTCTTTCTCGAAAATGCCACGGTATTCGGTATAGGTAGTGGCACCCATGCATTTAAGCTGACCCGATGATAGGGTCGGCTTTAATAGGTTGGAAGCATCGAGCGTGCCCCCAGAAGTGGAACCCGCACCAATAATGGTGTGAATTTCGTCGATAAATAAAATGGCGTTTTTGTTTTCTTTGAGGGCTTTTAAAACCGCTTTAAGCCGTTGTTCGAAATCGCCGCGGTATTTAGTACCAGCTAACAATGCACCCATATCGAGCGCGTACACCTCTGCGTCGGCTAAAACTTCTGGCACATTTTCTTGTGTAATGCGCCACGCAAGGCCTTCGGCAATGGCAGTTTTACCCACGCCGGCCTCACCAACCAACAATGGGTTGTTTTTACGACGGCGACACAAAACTTGGATGACGCGTTCCACTTCGTGCTCTCGGCCGATAAGTGGATCGATGCGCCCAGCCAAGGCTTCGGCATTTAAATCGAGGGCGTATTGGTCCAAGGCAGACTTCGGTTGATCTGGTTTTGCTTCAACAGTTGTTTGTCGAGCGGGTTCGGATGGTTTGTTAACGCTACTGCCATCTTTAGTAATACCATGCGACAAAAAGTTGACTACGTCTAGACGGGTTACCCCTTGTTGTAGCAAGAAATACACGGCATGTGAGTCTTTTTCACCATACATCGCCACCAGTACATTGGCGCCAGTAACAGCACTTTTTTTACTGTTATTGGATGAGACGTGCATGATGGCACGCTGGATGACTCGTTGGAAACCTAGTGTAGGCTGCGTGTCGACTTCTTCGTCGCCGGGAAACACAGGGGTATTCTCGGCGACAAACTTTTTAAGTTCGGCACGCAAAGCGTTGAGGTCGGCAGAACATGCACGCAATACTTCGGCAGCTGCCGCGTTATCGAGTAAGGCGAGCAACAAGTGCTCGACTGTTATGAATTCGTGGCGTGCCGAGCGAGCCTCGACAAATGCCATGTGCAGGCTAACTTCAAGTTCTTCAGAGATCACGCTTCCTCCGTTACGCTACGAAGCGGATAAATAAGTTTGAGGCTATTCAACGGCCAATTCATGATACCAAGGGCCGTAGCGACCTGCAGTACACCGATTACCGATCTGAATAGCGGGGTGGATATCCCGATTAGTATGCTCGTAAAACGAGCATTGCTTGTCTTTACTATACCCTCATGTTGCCCACAGTAAAACCCGTTGGCAGCTGAATAACAGCAACTAAGCGTCTGGGGCTGGCTCGAGGATACATTGCAAGGGATGTTGTCGGGCTTGAGCCAGGCGCAAAACTTTATCAACACGCGTTGCTGCAATATCGTACGGATAAATACCACACACGCCGCGACCCTCGTGATGCACTTTTAGCATAATACGAGCCGCCTCTTCGGGAGGCTTAAAGAAAACACGTTGCAATACATCGACCACGAACTCCATTGGTGTGTAATCGTCGTTTAACATCACCACCTGATACATGGGGGGTGGAGCAAGCTTGCTTTTTTGTGTTTCTAAGACTTTTCCGGGCTTTATGTCAGTATCCGTAGCCATTTTCGGACTCGATATAAGTAATTTCCATAGTTGACTGCAGGTGACGAAGTTGCGCATGATCAAGGTATTCTGCGTGTTATCTAGGTATAAACAGTAAATAACGCCCCAGAATTCACCGGCTAAAAGTAAATCTTGTAGTCGAGTTTAAACTTAATACTATAGTCGAGAGGCAGTACGTATGTCCGATTCTTTAATTCCTACCAGCCCCGAGGATACACAAAAACTTTCTGGCACCGTCAAATGGTTTAACGATGCGAAAGGCTTCGGGTTTATCACACCCGATGATGGGGGTGAAGACCTTTTCGCTCACTTTTCGTCTATCCAGATGAACGGTTTCAAAACCCTCAAAGAAGGCCAAAAGGTCGAGTTTGAAATCGCGCAAGGCCCTAAGGGTAAGCAAGCTTTAAACATTACGGCCGGTTAATAACAACCTCAGTTTTTAAAATAATCAACAATAACAATGCGCCTATTGACTGACTTTACAGGGCTATCTAGCCCTGTTTTTTTACCTGCTTATATTGCACGTTTATTACTAAGCCTAATTTGCTTATTAGCTTTGGGTTGCCCTATAAAAGTTTACGCGCAAACCCAAGTTTTGCCAGTGCGCGAATTGCAAATTGGCTCTGAAACTATTATCGCCCAAATTGCAGCAACGCCAAAAAGTCGGCAGCGTGGCCTTATGTTCAGAGAATCGTTGCCACCTAACCACGGCATGTTATTTGTGTTTAATCGCCCAGATTATTACTGCTTCTGGATGAAAAACACACCACTGCCATTATCGATAGCGTTTATCGACGAGACCTATAAAATTCAATCGATATTATCGATGGCCCCGTACACCGAAGCGCATCATTGTTCGCAGCACGCAGTGCCCTATGCACTAGAAATGCCGCAAGGCTGGTTTGAGAGCCGCGGCATTGTGGTTGGTGACACAATACAAGGCGTGCCACCTTTGGCCAAACAATAATAAGGCCTTATACGCGCTCAAGAATAACGGCTACCCCCTGCCCGACACCAATACACATTGTGCATAAAGCGTAACGCCCACCCAGCTCGTGCAGTTGGTTAACAGCAGTTATAGCCAGACGCGCGCCGCTGGCACCCAAGGGGTGACCAAGCGCAATGGCACCACCCCACCGGTTAACACGTTCGTCATCGTCGGCCAACCCAAGCTGGCGAAGCACTGCCAAGCCTTGAGCTGCAAATGCCTCGTTAAGCTCGATGACATCCATTTGATCGATGCTTAGCCCAGCTAAACGCAACACTTTTTGCGTAGCTGGGGTTGGGCCAACGCCCATAATACGGGGCTCAACGCCAGCCGTTGCCATGGCGACGACGCGTGCACGCGGTGTTAAGCCTTGCTGCTGGGCCATGGCTTCGGAAGCAATAATTAAGGCGCACGCGCCATCGTTAACACCAGAAGCGTTACCGGCAGTAATTGTACCGTCGGGCTTAACTATTGGGCGCAGTTTGGCCAAAGCCTCGAGGCTGGTGCTGCGCGGATGTTCGTCGGTGTCGACCACAATCGGGTCTGCGCGCCGTTGTGGGACACTTACAGGAGTAATTTCTTTAGCTAAATAACCCGCTTTTTGTGCTGCAGCTGCTTTTGTTTGGCTTGCTAGTGCAAAAGCATCTTGGTCTTCACGCGAGATAGAGAATTGTTCGGCCACGTTTTCGGCCGTTTCGGGCATGGAGTCGGTGCCGTATTGCTCTTGTAGCAGCTTATTAATAAAACGCCAACCAATAGTGGTGTCGTAGATCGCGGCGCTACGAGAGAATGCGGCTTCGGCCTTGCCCATAACAAATGGGGCACGGCTCATGCTTTCGACCCCACCCGCTAATAAAAACTGAGCATCACCGGCACGAATAGCACGAGCTGCCGTGCCAATAGCGTCGAGACCTGAACCACACAAGCGGTTGATGGTGCTACCCGGGGTAGTAATAGACAAGCCTGCTAGCAAAACGGCCATTCTGGCAACGTTACGGTTGTCTTCGCCGGCTTGGTTAGCGCAGCCGTAATACACGTCGTCGAGTAAGCTCC
>DATGSD010000365.1:0-2113 GCA_035302965.1 Burkholderiaceae bacterium
TAGAATATAGAGAAACCAATGGCATTAGGCGCGGTAGGCACTGTGTTTTTAATCTGTTACTAAACCGATGATATGGACACTGGCGTGTCCGCGCTGTTCATCTCCGCCCTAAACGACGAGGGTTTTCGGCGTTCCGATAAACGCTAATTAGTTATGACCCATCCAAGCCCAGTTCCCCCACGAGCACGCGGTTTACGCCGATTGTTTCGCGCGTTTGGCTATTCTTGCCAAGGCTTGGCAGCCGCCTGGCACAGCGAGCCCGCCTTCCGGCAAGAAGTGGTATTGGCAATAATTATGCTGCCGGCCGCATTTTTTGTTGGCCGTACAGCAATTGAAATATTTTTGCTATGCCTAACCGTGGTGTTGGTATTAGTTATTGAGCTTATTAATAGCGCCATCGAAGCCCTAGCCGACGCCATTACCCACGAATATCACCCCTTAATTGGCAAAGCCAAAGACACGGGCAGTGCCGCCGTTTTGCTAAGCCTAATTATTACCGGCGCTTGGTGGGCCTACGTTATTCTTGATCGATGGGTTTTTATTTAAGAGCAAGCGCATTTTTAGTTTTTGAACAGCAATAGTTACGTTTATGGCAAGCAAAACGATAATGCTAGCAAGCCCTTTCTAGCTAATATTGCTCGCAACCCACTCAGCAATCGTAGCCAATTTTGCTCGCATCCTATTCCTAACTGATTTCGCTAGTCATCCAGTGTTAGCTTAATGAGAAAAGCCCCCACAATTACAACACGCGCATTTATTCAGCAATTAAAATCCCTTCAGGCCGACGCTTGTTTTAACCCTTACACCGATCATTGTGCCGTGTACGATCGTTACGATGCTCCGCAGCGGCGCACGACGTTGTTGCGGCGGGTTTTACACCAAGCGCAAAAACAACCGCTTGATGCCCTGTGGCTGGCACGCGATTTAGGCTACCGAGGAGGGCGGCGCACCGGCTTGCCGCTTACCGACGACAACCACATTGCCGCCCATTTGCAACGCTGGGGCCTTGCTGCACCCAAGCTGCGTCCTACCAAAGGCAAGCCGCAGGCCGAACGCACGGCCACAGTTATTTGGCGCCAACTGGCCAATATTGATGCCACCGTGTTTTTTTGGAATGTCTTTCCATTACACCCCCACCAAAGTGGCCAACCCTTTAGCAACCGCCAACACACGGCACCCGAACGTCAACAAGGCGAGGCCTTGTTGCTGCAACTGATTAAATTACTAAAACCACGCCACATTGTGGCCATTGGCAACGACGCCATGGCCAGCGCACAACGCGTCGCCAGCGGCCACACGCTTTACCAAGCCCGCCACCCCAGCTACGGTGGCCAAACACAATTTGAACGAGAAATTAGTAATTTATACGGCTAAAAATTACTCACCCATAACTAACGACTTAACGATTTTTCATTGAACCCAGCCCCAAGGGGTGTTAGCCTGGCAAAACATACAAACGATAACCACCAAGGCGGCAAGAAGCGCAGCCGCAAGGGGGCACCATGCCCGTTGAAACCTCTGCCAAAAAGCACACGCCATCGCACTTATTTACTGCGCTTAAGCACAATACTCAAAATCGGCCTTTTAAAGAAATACAAACCATACAAGGCCAAGTGCCGCCTAAACTTAATGGGGTTTTGTACCGCAATGGCCCGGGTATTTTTACCCGCGGCAAACACCATAAAGGCACTTTGCTAGATGGCGACGGGGTTGTGCAGCGGCTCGAGCTTAAAAACGGCCGGGTGTTTTACAGCCGCCAATTTGTAGAAACCAAAAAACTGCAAGCCGAAAACCAAGCACAAGCCTTTCTAAACCCAAGCTGGACCAGCAAAGCACCTAAAGCGCTGGCCAATATTGGGGGCAGGGTGCCGTCTCAGGCGGGGGTTACCGCCTATGTGGTGCATAACACATTGTTGGCACTTGATGAAGTAGCACCCGCCTACCAGCTAAACCCAAAAACCTTGCAAACCTTGGGGCCGGCCAACTTAGGCTTGCCAAAAAACGACCAATTTATTAAAGCCCATTCGCGGTATTTACCAACATCTGACGCCTGGGTGTTTTTATCGACCCGCATGGGCCGCAAAGGCTTGCAAATTAGCTTGGTGCGCCATTA
>DATGSD010000366.1:0-11933 GCA_035302965.1 Burkholderiaceae bacterium
CACTTACGCCCCTAGCTTTTTGTTAACACGTCCGCATTTAAAGCTTGAGGCGTGGCGCGATTTGCAAGCTTTGGCCGATTTGTTTTAGCTGCAAATTGCGAGTAGGGCGGCGTATAGCTTGGCCGCATAGGGTGTGTATAAATCAGGTCGCTTTGATTGCGGCATGGGTTTGCGTTTTGACGGCGCCGCCCTTTATTTGGGTTCTTTATACAAGGCAGTGCCATGGCCTTCTTGGCCAATTTTTTCGTCTAAATTAGGGTTGGCTTTATGGTTTAAGGCATTCCAGCGCATAAACACTAACATTAATGTTGCAACCAGTAAGCCAAACAGCACAATAATGACGTTAATTGGCATGTTCAGCCAAAGCATTAAGCTGTAAACAGCCAGCATCACTAAAATATTTAATTGCTCATTAAAATTTTGTACGGCAATCGAGTGGCCGGCTGATAATAAAACGTGTCCGCGGTGCTGCAACATGGCGTTCATGGGTACCACAAAAAACCCCGATAAAGCACCAATTAAAAGCAGCAAACCGTATACCGCCCATGGGGCCTTAACCAAGGGCATTAACAGTACGGTTAAGCCCATAAGCACGCCTATGGGTAGCACGTGTAAGGCTTTACGCAACGGTACGCGGCCGGCAAGCACAGCACCAACCACGGTACCGATGGCGGCAACACCCATTAAAATTGAAGCCTGATCGAGGCGATAGCCCAGATGTTGGGCTCCCCACTCAATAACAATAAATTGCAAGGTGGCGCCTGCACCCCAGAAGAGGGTGGTTACGGCTAATGAAATTTGCCCGAGCTTGTCTTGCCATAACACGCGAACATAATAGGCAAAACGCCTGATTAAACGGATGGGGTTTTTTTCTTGGGGTGGGTAGCTAACGTTGGTTCGCGGAATAAGTAAATTAACGCCTGCCGCTAAAAAATAAACTACGCCAATTAGCAATATCGCTCCTTCGGCACGAGTTTGAGCAAAGGGGGCGATTAAGGCGTGGTCTAGAATAGTTTGTGAAACGTCTGGATGGATTAAAACGCCCCCTAACACCGTCCCTAAAATAATCGAAATAACCGTCAAGCCTTCTATCCAGCTATTGCCCTTAACCAATAATTCGGGTTTTAGCATCTCGGTAACAATGCCATATTTTGCGGGTGAGTAGGCAGCCGCCCCGATGCCGACCAAGGTGTAGGCGATAAATACCGTCGCTAGCTGGGCTTCGGTGGCGCTGCCAAGCGCTTGATGAGCAAACATTAAAATACAGCCCGCTAATTTAATGGCGTTGGTGGCAAACATTACCCTGCCTTTCGGGAAAGAGTCGGCAAAAGCACCAACAAAGGCCGCTAGCACAACGTAAGCAAGCGCAAACCACCACTTCATGAGGGGCACCATCCAGTCGGGCCCGTGCAGGTCAGCGATGAGGGCAATGGCTGCGATTAAAAGCGCATTGTCGGCCAAAGACGAAAGGGCTTGGGCCGCCATAACAAGGTAAAAACCTTTTTTCAAGTGCGATTCTCGAGAAGTGACATGGCTAAATAACGGTTAGAAAGGGGTAGTAAACGTATTAACGGGGTAACAAAATAAACTCGCCCGTCTGAAAAGGGTTTTCGTATTTTCAGAAAGGCTTGCGACAATTTATAAAAAGAATGACCGAGTATAACGACAGAGCGTTGTACATCGCTGTTTATACACGATTATTAACTTTTTTGAATACAGGAATGCTCGGCAGTGTAGGGTATCATACGGGCGACAGGCTTTTTGCTTGCATTTTCCTTAGCCTAGCTTTGTTGTTAGCTAACAACGGCATCCATTGTGAACTATTGTGCGTCTTGTTCAGATTAAATTAGCAGGGTTCAAATCATTTGTTGATCCGACGGTTATTGCAACCGCAAGTCAACTGGTGGGTGTTGTCGGTCCTAATGGTTGTGGCAAATCGAATATTGTCGATGCGGTGCGCTGGGTGCTAGGCGAAAGCCGAGCGTCCGAGCTGCGCGGCGATTCGATGCAAGATGTTATTTTTAACGGTTCTTCTCAGCGGCGCCCCGCTAGTCGGGCCTCAGTCGAGTTGGTTTTTGATAACTCATCGCAACGCTTAGTCGGCCAATGGGGGGCTTATTCTGAGGTAGCGATTCGTCGTGTGTTAACCCGCGATGCCACTAGTACTTACTTTATTAACGGACAAGTTGTGCGGCGTCGTGATGTTCACGATGTTTTCCTTGGTACGGGTTTGGGCGCACGTGGCTATGCCATTATCGGCCAAGGCACTATTAACCGTTTAATCGAGGCACGACCCGAAGAATTGCGGGTTTATCTCGAGGAAGCTGCCGGGGTATCGCGTTATAAAGCGCGTCGTCGTGAAACGGAAAACCGTTTGGCGGGAACACGCGAGAATTTGTCACGCCTCGAAGATCTTTTAGGCGAACTTGAGCGCCAGTCAGAGAAACTACAGCAGCAAGCACAGAAAGCCCGTCGTTATCAGCAGTTGCAAGAAGAGCTACAGCAACTGCGCTTGGCTTTTTATTTTGCTAAATTGCGGCAGGCGCAAACCGACCAGACCGAAAAAAAACAGCAAATTACCCAGCTGCAAAACCAACTAGAAGCCAAAATTGCTCAGCTGCGAACAACAGAAAGCCAACTCGAGTTACAGCGTCAGCAGCAGCAAGAAGAAGCTGATAATGTCCATAAGTTGCAAGGTTTGGTTTTTGAAGTGGGTGCGCAGCTCAGTCGGCACGAGGCCGATTTGCGTCATCAGGCCGAAGCGCAACAACGGTTTGAGCAACAATTGGCGCAACTGCGTCAACAAAGTAACGAATGGCAGCAGCAAGCCCAACATTGCGAAGAAGAATTAAAGCGCTTGCAGGGCACTGAGGTTTCTACAAACAAGCAGTTAGAATCCTTACAAAAACAGACACAGGAAGCGAAAGATGGGTTGCCCTTGCTGCAACAGAAGTTGGGCGAGAGCGCTGCGGCTGTGCAACTGTTACGCGATCAATTAAGCCAACTCGAGACGCAAAAAGCCTTACGAGAGCAGGCAGCAAGTGCCGCCGCACGGTATTATCAGGCCAGCCAGCTTAAGTTGCAGCAGCTTTCGGCGCGTTTAGCACAGTTACCTGCCGACCAAACAGAAAAAGGTCGGCAGCTCGAAAACGAATTAGCTGGTTTACAGCTTGAAAAAGCGGAACACAGCACGAAACGTGCCGAGTGGCAAGCGCGATTAGACGCGCTTCAAAAAGACCAGGATGAGGCAGAAAAGCACGAGCGTCGGCTTAGTGAGCGCCTTCATCAATTGCGAGCGCAGCGCCAAGCGCTAAAAGCGTTACAGCAACACCATCAAGAGCCAGAGGTACTTAAGCAGTGGTTGGCTAAGCATAATTTAGCTGATACGGCACAACTATGGCAGCAAATTCGGGTGGCTGCTGGCTGGGAAACTGCGGTAGAGGCCGTGTTGCGCGAACGGATTACAGCGCTTGAGGTTTCTGAAACTGCCTTAGAGCAGTTGCCTGAAACTCCGCCGCCAAGCCGCCTCATGCTGTACGCGCCTAATCCTAATATAAGTAGTACCGATAGCCAGCCTGGCACGTCTTTAGACGGTTTTTCGCCGTTGATGGCTAAAGTTGAGACATCGCAGCCGTTACTGCTTCGTCTGTTACACGATTGGTTGTCGAATTATTTTGCTGCCGATAACTTAGCCTCAGCGTTGGCGCAGCGGCATTTATTAATGCCGGGTATGTTTTACGTGGTGGCCGAAGGCCATCTGGTTGGTTCGCACGAATTATTTTTTTACTCAACGGCGCATGACAACAGCGGTTATTTAAAGCGCCGTGCCGAGATTGAATCGCTTGAGCACCAAGTCGATGATTATCAGCAACAATACGTTCAGATCCAGCAAACCCTGCAGTCCTTAAAAACTCAATTAGAAACCAAGCAAGAGGCTATTAAGGCGTTTGAAAAGCAGCAAGCGGAAAGCCGTGATCGTCGTTACCAAACTGAGCTCGAGTTGAACCGTTGGCGACAACAGTCCGAACAGGCGCAAGAGCAGCGTTTGGCTTTGCAAAGCGAAATTGCCGACTTAACGGTGCAGGTAGAAGAAGCGTTGGCTGAGCAAGAACAGGCCTTAGAAGAAAAAGAAGCGCTTACCGAAAGCCATCAGCAGCTTGAACAGCGTCTGCAACAAAGCCGGCACTCGCAGCAAGCCTTGCAAGAACAAGTGAATGAGCGTCAACAACAGCTTAATGAATCGCATTTGGCGTTGCAGCAAGCGCAGTTTGAGCGCCGCGCAATCGATGATCGCACAAGCGAATTACGACGCAACCTCGATTTAGCTCGCCATCATTTGCAGCGCAGTGCTACCGAGATTGCCCACTTGGAAACTGAGCTGGCCGACATCGATGTTTCCGAAATCAAAGCGGCCCTTGAGCTTGCTTTATTAAACCGCGAAGAGCACGAAGAGACCTTACGTAGTGCACGTCAGGCGTTAGAAGCAACCGAAGCGCGTCTACGTGAACACGATCAGCAGCGCTTGCTTCTTGAGCAAAGCTTAGAGCCTAGGCGCGAAGAAATAATGGCTAAGCAATTGCAAGAACAAGAAGCTCGTTTAGCGGTCGAACAATATCAAGAGCAACTGCGCCAAGCGAAAACTACAGAGGATGCGGTAGAAAAACAATTGTCTGACAAGACCGAAAATTGGCGTTCAACCGAGTGGTTGCAAACCCAGCAAACACGGCTGCAACAGCAGCTTGAGCAAATGGGGCCGGTTAATTTGGCGGCTTTAGAAGAGCTCAGCCAAACAAGTGAGCGGCTTGAGTTTTTGCGGTCTCAGCAAAGCGATTTATTAACTGCGATTAGCACTTTGGAAGATGCAATACGTAAAATAGATCGAGAAACACGCCAGTTGCTGCAAAATACCTTCGATGTGGTTAACAGCCATTTCGGCGATTTGTTTCCAAAACTTTTTGGGGGTGGGCGCGCTTACCTAGAAATGACGGGTGACGAAATTCTAGATGCCGGTGTCTTATTAATGGCGCAACCGCCGGGCAAACGTAACAGTAGCATCCAATTGTTGTCGGGCGGCGAAAAGGCGCTGAGCGCCATCGCCTTGGTGTTTGCTTTCTTTAAACTTAATCCGGCGCCTTTTTGTTTGTTGGACGAGGTCGACGCGCCCCTCGATGATGCAAACACAGGTCGCTATACCGACTTGGTGCGCTCGATGTCCGATCAAACGCAATTTTTCTTCGTCACCCATAATAAAATTGCGATGCAAATGGCAAAACAATTAATTGGTGTCACCATGCAAGAGCAAGGGGTTTCACGTATTGTTGCAGTTGATATTGACACAGCAGTCGAGATGGCGGCACTTTAAGGCAAAAGGTGTAAAAATAATGGCTTATCGCAAATACGTTTTTGTACGGGGCATAGAATGAGTGAACTACAAACCTGGCTGATTGTGCTTGGGGTCTTGCTGATACTAATCGTGGTGCTTGTAAATTGGTGGCAAGATCGGCGTGTGCGGCGTCGCATGCAAGAGCATTTTCCTGAAACCAGTCAGGATGCCTTAATGGGTCTTGCAGGTACGGGGCGCCGCGAGCCCGGCTTGGGGCCGATAACACCCTCCAACAGTGCTACTGAAAACTTCATCGACGAGGTCGACCCCGCAACCGAGGCAGTTATCGATCTTAGCTTTGCCCAGCCGGTCGATGGCCACGCTTTGGCCGAGCCGTTAAATAATTTATTAAGTGGTCAAACTAAACCTGTACGGGTATTTGCACAAACCGACGATGGCGAAACTGTACAACGGTTGCGCCCCGATGAGCGCTATAGCTCGTTGCAGTTGGCGGTGTTGTTATCCAATCGCCAAGGAGCACTAAGCGATATCGAGTGGTCGCATTTGTGGGCGCGTGCACAAAGTATTGCCGAACTCTTCGACGGCCTAATCGAAGGCCCCGAGCAAGACACCGTTTTAAAACAGGCGCAAGCTCTAGACGAAACCTGTAGCGCGCTCGATGCGCAAGTTATGCTTTATTTAAAGCCTCAGCAAGCCTTAGCCCGAGCAGATGTCTTAACGGTTGTCCAAGAGGTTGGTTTTTTGCCTTGGGGCGACCAGCTGGCCTGGATGGCAGAGACGGGTTTGCCGCGGTTTACATTAAGTTTGCCGCCACAAGCCGAACAAGCCGACGCGCCGCAAACCGTTAACCAAGTAGGCTTGTTGCTCGATTTGCCACAAACGGTAGCCGATCAGCAAGCATTTAGTCGTATGGCGGCTGTGGGTCGCGATTTAGCTGCGCGTTTAAATGCACAACTGCTCGATGACCAAGGCAGGCCGCTGTCTGATCAGGCCGACGAATTACTCGATCAGCAGCTGTACGAGCTTTATCAAAAACTCGAAGAAGCTGGTTATCCGGCCGGCTCCGAGCGAACTATTCGGTTGTTTTCATGAGCAAAAGCCATTCTTCTTTGCCGGCCATCGAAAAGCAATTAGCCGAATTGCGTCAAGAAATTCAGCATCACAACTATCGTTACTATGTGCTCGATGACCCTATCGTGTCTGATGCCAAGTACGATTCGCTAATGAAGACGCTCGAGCAGCTCGAAGCTAAGCATCCGCAGCTTATAACGCCCGAGTCGCCAACCCAACGTGTAGGTGCAAAACCGGTAACGGCCTTCGACAGCGTGGCCCATGCGCAGCCCATGCTCTCGCTTAATAATGCGTTTGCTGATGACGAAATTCTTGCTTTCGATAAGCGCGTTAGCGATGCCCTTCGAGCGGCCGGTTTATTAGGTGCCAACCAAGAGGCGCAATATGTGGCCGAGTATAAGTTCGATGGTTTAGCGATTAGCTTGTTGTACGAAGAGGGTCGGTTACAACGCGCGGCAACTCGTGGCGATGGCCACACTGGTGAAGACGTTACTGCAAACGTTCGTACGATTCGCTCAATTCCGACCGAGCTTACGGGCGATTATCCTCCTTTGCTAGAAGTGCGAGGCGAGGTTTTTATTAACCAGGCCGACTTTGAGGCGCTTAATCAGGCACAAATTCAGCGTGGCGAAAAACCTTTTGTTAACCCCCGCAATGCCGCTGCCGGCAGTTTACGCCAGCTCGATCCACGCATTACTAATTCACGGCCATTGCGCTGTTATGTGTACGGCTGGGGGGCCCTCCAGGCCGATACCACCCCCGATACACAAAGCGCCTTCCTCGAATGGCTACAGTCGTTTCAGCTGCCGGTTCACCCGGGTTGGCAAGTGTTAAGCGGTGCCGAAGCTTTATTAAATTATTACCAGCAAGCTTCTGAGCAACGCCACGAGCTTCCTTTCGAAATTGACGGGGTGGTTTACAAGCTTAATTCTTTGCAGCAACAAGAGGTCCTGGGCTATGTGTCGCGAGCCCCGCGTTTTGCAATAGCCCATAAGTTTCCTGCTCAAGAAGAAACGACCCAGCTGCTCGATATTACGGTGCAAATTGGTCGCACTGGCGCTGTTACACCTGTAGCCCGTTTGGCACCTGTCTTTGTGGGTGGGGCAACCGTAACCAATGCAACCTTGCACAACGAAGACGAGGTTAAACGTAAAGATGTCCGTATTGGCGACACGGTAATTGTGCGGCGCGCTGGTGACGTCATCCCCGAGGTTGTTGGTCCAATACTCGACTTACGCCCTGCTGATGCCCGTCAATTTGTGATGCCTAGTCATTGTCCAATTTGTGATTCGGCCATTGTGCGTTTGCCCGACGAGGCCGTATCGCGTTGTACGGGCGGCTTGGTTTGTGCGGCGCAGCGCAAACAAGGGCTTCTGCATGCGGCTAGTCGTAAGGCGCTTGATATCGATGGTTTGGGCGAAAAGCTTGTCGATCAATTAATCGAAAGTGGCCGAGTAAAATCCTTAGCCGATTTATTCACGTTAAACATCGACGAATTAGCTGCCTATGAGCGCATGGGAAAAAAATCGGCGAGCAATTTGGTGCAAGCCATTGACCAAGCACGTCAGCCACCGCTAAATCGTTTTCTTTTTGCTTTGGGTATACGCCATGTCGGCGAAACCATGGCCGAGGTGTTGGCTGCCCACTATGGCTCATTAGAGGCCTTAAAACAGGCTACTGAAGACGATTTATTAAGCATTTCTGATGTCGGGCCTGCCATTGCGGCGTCTGTCGAGCAGTTTTTTTCTGAAGCCCACAACCTAGCTGTAATTGATGCCTTGGCCAAAGAGGGCGTTAAGCCGCAGGCCATAGAAAAACCGTCTGGCGCAGCCAACCGCCCTTTAGAGGGCAAAACCTTTGTATTAACCGGAACCTTACCCACGTTAACGCGCGATGAAGCCAGCCAATTAATTATTCGAGCTGGTGGCAAAGTCACGTCGTCGGTCTCTCGAAAAACCAGCTATGTAGTAGCCGGCGAGGCCGCTGGCAGCAAACTTAGCCGTGCGCAAGAGCTTGGTGTTACGGTGCTCGATGAAGACGAGATGAAAGCGCTTTTACAAGAGTAAATGGCTGTTTAACAAAAACCCAGCCGCTAAGGTATTAACGGCTGGGTTTTTTGTTTTTTGGCGTTTTTATTGTTCAATTTTGGCCGACTTCAGCAAACTATCTTGGTAGTCGCTAAGTTGCTGTTGGCGCAGCATTTCGGCTAGCTGCGGCTTAACTTGCTGAAGCTCTGGGAACTCGACCGGACGCACATCTTCTACTTCGATGATATGCCAACCAAACTGGCTTTTAACCGGCTTGTCGCTAAGGTCGCCAGCGTCCATGGCTTCGACGGCATTAGCAAATTCGGGAACAAAATTACTGCTGGGCGCCCAACCTAAATCGCCGCCTTTGCTGCCGCTACCGGTATCTACTGATTCGGTTTTGGCTGCCTCAGAAAATGCGATGGCTTTGTCTTTGATTTTTTTCAGTAAATCGTTGGCCTTTTCTTCGTCTTCAAGCAAAATGTGGCGCAGTTTGTATTCTTTGCTGTCGGCCTGATCTTTTTTTAGGGCGTCGTATTCTTTTTGAATGGCCTCGTCGGTAACTGGGTGCTTTTTAAGGTAGTCGGCCCATAGCGCACGAACCAAAATACCTTGGCGGGCAAGATCGAGTTCTTGCTGAACGTCGGGCTGTTTATCAATACCTGCTTTTTCGGCCGCTTGCACGATAATGGTGCGGTTGATTAATTCTTCTTTGACCTGATCGCGTAGCTCGGGGGTGTCTTGTGCGCCTTGGCTAAGCAAAAGGCTAACAAAGCTATCGAGTTGTTCTTGAGTAATTTCTTGGCCATTAACGGTGGCAATCGTTTTGGCCTGGAGTGGTACGGCTAAAACGCAAGCAGCCGCAAAGATAAGAAATTTTTGCATAAAAAGCCTTTAAGAGGAGGGGTTGGCCGTTATGGCCAGTGCGTGAATAGGATAGGGGATGAGATCGTCGACTAAATCGTAAACCAAGCGATGGCGGGCCAAAGGCCGCAACCCATTAAATGCAGACGATGTAATAACGAGGCGAAAATGGCTGGCGCCATCTTTGGCCCCTTCGTGGCCTACGTGCAGGTGCGACTCGTCGATAATTTCTAGAGATTCGGGCTTAAGTGTTTGCAAGCGTTGTTTTAATAATTGGGCGCGTTCTTTAGACATTGTTGTGATGGCAAATAAAAGAAACCTAAGTAATGGAAATAATGGCTAGTGTAGCGGTTGCTTTATTTGTCGGGGTCGTGAATGTGCCGACTTAGCCAAATCGATTGCCCAATAACGAAAATAAGTAGTAAGGCTAATAAACCAAATACTTTAAAGTTAACCCATTGCGATTCGGTAAATTGCCCAGAAAACGCAACGTATAAATTAAGGGCACCAGCAAAGGTAAAAAAGCTTGCCCAGCTGGTATTAAGTCGGCTCCAGGCAGATTCGGGCAAACTAATTTGGCCACCCATTAGTTTTTTCATGAGGTTGCGCTTAAAAATTTGCGCACTGCCAATTAAGATGAGTGCAAACACCCAGTATAAAACGGTGGGTTTCCATTTAATAAAGGCATCGTTTTGCAGCCATAGGGTGGCGCCGCCAAAAACCACAATAACCGAGACATTAATAATGTGCATGGCTTCGATGGCGCGACCCCGCAGCTTAAGCCAAACAAACTGCAGAACCGACGCGACTATGGCCACGCCTGTCGCAAAATAAATAGCTTCGTAGCCAAAGCGATCGGCATAGCGAAACGCTAAAAAAAATAAAATTAACGGAAATAAATCAAAAAGCAGTTTTTTCATTGGCAGTGCCGAAAAATTCGGCCGTTAAGGTTTTTTTGCTTCAAAATTAAGGGCTAGCGAGTTAATACAGTAGCGCAAACCAGTGGGTGGCGGACCGTCTGGAAACACATGCCCTAAGTGTGCGTCGCAGACATTACACAAAACCTCGGTGCGTATCATGCCATGGCTGGTATCGCGCTCGTTTCGGATATGGTTGGGGTCGATGACTTCAAAATAACTGGGCCAGCCACACCCCGCATCAAACTTAGTGTCGGACAAAAACAAGGGGGTACCACAACCAGCGCAATAATAACAACCTTCGTCGAAAGTATCCCAGTAAGCACCTGAATAAGGGCGCTCGGTGCCTTTTTCGCGCATGATGTGAAATTGCTCGGGGCTAAGCTTGGCACGCCACTGGGCGTCAGACTTTTCTACCTTTTTCATGGGAGCCTTTGCTGTTTGTATAAGATGGATAACTATTTATGCGTGTTGCTAGCGAGATTAAGCTGAAAATAGCGTTGTGATGGCAAGCCTTAATACAGGGTTTACCCATTATTTAGCTTGTTTGCTGTATTTTACATGGCACAACTCGGTACGAAAACACGATTTTGTTTTATTATGGGTGTGCTCACTAATAATCAAGTAGCCTGATATCTGGCAAAAATTTGTTAATTAACTGCCTAGCTATTGGTTTCGAATCATTATTAGTTACGAGAGTTTTTGTGCAAAGCGTTAGCCGTTAACCAGCTAATTATCAGAATGGCTGTTCTTGTTTATTATCAAGTAGCCTGATATACAAGAAAGTGTATTCGTCAATCCAGGGAATCCCCTAAAAGACATTCTGATGATAACTGGTAATAATGCATAGTTAACTGAAAGAGGGGGTCGAGCGCTTAAGCTAAACTATAAGGTTAACGGCTGCCCCTTTTTATTCGATTAAATCGTGGCCGCCGGCTTTTTTACCGGCTCAGATTAGCCGGTAATTTTTATGCGCTTAAGTAGTTGGCGCTTTGCGTTTGGCTTCCTTCCAAGGATGTTGTATGAATTCCACAATACTTTTTATCTTGTTGCAAGATGGCTTGCTAAACGGCGCAGTCTATGCGCTTTTGGGCTTGGCATTGGTTTTGGTATTTGTGGTTACCCGGGTTATTTTTATCCCCCAGGGTGAATTCGTCTCTTACGGTGCTCTTACCTTAGCTTTTATGGTTAATGGGCGGGTTCCTGGCACTGTCCAACTCTTGCTTATTGTCGGAGTTGTAACGTTTTTAGTCGAATTCTTAGGGGCTGCTCGGCGCCAAGAATGGGGTAGGCTTACTAAGCCTGCAGTCTTTTATCTTGGCTTGCCCATTGTTTTATACCTCTTAGCTCCTTATGTGGTCGGACGCGACACGCCGCTCTGGATAAGCGTTTTATTTGCCTTTGCGCTTGTTATACCGCTCGGTCCCATGATTTACCGTCTGGTGTATCAACCTGTCGCCGAGGCTAGTGTTTTAGTTTTGTTAATCGTATCGGTGGCTGTGCACTTTGCGCTTACGGGTCTGGGCTTGGTGTTTTTTGGTGCCGAAGGTTGGCGTACTCCTCCGTTTATGGATGGCGTGGTACAAATTGGCGAGATGACCTGGTCAGCGCAAACGTTTTTTGTTCTCGGCACCTGCATCACTTTAATTATTGTTTTGTGGCTGTTTTTTGGTCGCACTCTTTACGGAAAAGCTTTGCGAGCCACGGCAG
>DATGSD010000367.1:0-4016 GCA_035302965.1 Burkholderiaceae bacterium
TTTGCATAACGACCATCTAGAGGTGACAAAGCATTAAGGGGCGTAAGTTGATCAGCGAGACGCATCATGGAAAGGGTTCTGTACTAGTAATCGACAAGCGGCTAATTGTAGCACTGTGATGAAATAGCACTAATAAGCTAATATCTTTTGCCGCAAGCCCTTGCCTCTGCCCTTAAGCCGCACGTCTGGGCTTTTTACCCTAGGCCCGCGAAAGCTAGGCAATCCCTGCTATACTTTTTGAGCCTGCAACTTTTTATTCGGTCCATGAAACTCATTGCTTCGTTGACAAGCCCATATGTACGAAAGGTTCGTATCGTACTGGCAGAAAAAAAACTAGATTACGAGCTTGTACTCGACGATGTCTGGTCTAGTACCACAACCATCCAACAATACAACCCACTGGGTCAGGTACCTTGTTTGGTAATGGATGACGGTGGCACGTTATTTGATTCTCGGGTAATTGTCGAATACCTCGATACCTTATCGCCAGTTGGTCGTCTAATTCCGCAAGGTAATCGCGACCGCACAGCCGTTAAGCGTCTAGAAGCCGTTGCTGACGGCATTATGGATGCCTGTGTTGCGATTAACCTCGAAAAGCAGCGCGAGCCAGTTTACCGTAGCCAAGCATGGATCGATCGCCAACATAGCAAAATCGAAGCTGCCCTTGGCTATCTCGACCAAGACCTCAACCCCCAAATGTTTTGTTTGGGTGTTAATTTTAGTTTGGCCGATATTGCTGTTGGCTGTGCTTTAGCCTATCTCGATTTACGCCATGGCAGTTTCGATTGGCGTAGCCGTCACCAAAACCTGGCTGAATTGCACGAAAAGCTCGAAGCTAGACCCACATTTGAAGCCAACCCTTTTGCTGCTTTAACAAGCGCCGCAAACAGCGAAGACAGCGCAGGAAACGACGAGACCACCCAGCTGGTTAACGACACTAAGTAATAATTCCGCCGCCTAAACAAATATCGCCATCGTACACAACGGCCGACTGTCCAGGGGTTACTGCCCACTGTGCCTTCTCAAAATGTAATTGGCAAATGCCATTGCTGATACGTAAGGTACACGGCGCATCGGCTTGACGATATCGCGTCTTAGCCATATACGCTTTTGGCTCGGGCATTTCACCCGAAATCCAACTGGTATCTGTCATCGTTAAAGAGTCGCTAAGTAGCCACGGATGATCGTGACCTTGAACCGCATAAAGCGTGTTGCTTTTAAGGTCTTTACGAGCGCTATACCAAGCAGGCGCAGTGCCATCGCTACTTTGGTGGCCTTTAACACCCCCTATCCCGAGGCCACGACGCTGGCCAAGAGTATAAAAAGCCAAACCTTGGTGTTCGCCTAATAACACACCTTCTGGCGATTTTATTGGCCCCGGTTCGCTTGGGAGGTAACGGCTTAGGAACTCGCGAAAAGGGCGTTCGCCAATAAAACAGATGCCGGTCGAATCGCGCTTGTTAGCAACCGGCAAATTTAGTTCAGTTGCAATACGCCGTACTTCAGTTTTATCCATTTCGCCTAATGGAAATAAGGTGCGGGCAAGCTGAGCTTGTGTGAGACGATGCAGAAAATAACTTTGATCTTTTGTTGGATCGAGGCCTTTTAAAAGCTGATAACGAGTTTGGCCGTTGTCGTTCAAAGCCCGTACGCGCGCATAATGACCGGTAGCAATACGCTCGGCCCCCATTGCCATGGCGTGATCTAAAAAGGCTTTAAATTTTATTTCGGCATTACACAACACATCGGGATTTGGTGTACGCCCCGCCGAATATTCGCGCAAAAATTCGGAAAACACGCGATCTTTGTACTCGCTAGCAAAATTGACGGCTTCAAGCTCGATACCGATTAAATCGGCCACGCTTGCCGCATCGAGTAGGTCTTGCCGTGTTGAACAGTATTCGGAATCGTCATCGTCTTCCCAGTTTTTCATGAAAAGACCAATAACTTCGTAGCCCTGCTGTTTTAGCAACCACGCGGTAACCGATGAATCGACACCACCGGACAAGCCAACCACGACACGGCCTTTTGGCGAGGATGCATTTACCATGATGTTCTCTTTGCAAAAACCTATTCGAAAAGCTAGCCGGTTTTATTGCTCGGGCAGCATTTTTCCGGGGTTAAGAATATTATGAGGATCAAAAGCCTGTTTAATACGATGCATAAAAGTAATCGCGTCGGCACCGTGCTCGGCTTCCATAAACTCGATTTTATGGATGCCCACCCCATGTTCGCCGCTACAAGTACCTTCTAGTGCCAAAGCACGCGTAACTAAGCGACGGTTTAAGGCTTCTGATTCGTGCCATTCGGCGGTGCTGTTTGGGTCGAGCAGCATTTGCACATGAAAATTACCATCACCCACATGACCAACTATGGTGTACGGAAAACTTGCTTTTTGCATGTCGGCATCTGTTTCTACTACGCATTGGGCTAACGCAGAAATTGGCACACAGACATCGGTAGACGTTGCGCGACAACCGGGCCGCAACTGCAGCCCTGCAAAGTAAGCATTATGGCGAGCCGTCCAGAGTCGGGTGCGATCTTCGGGGCGTTCGGCCCAGTCGAAATCGGTGCCGTTAAAATCGGAAGCAATTTCTTGCACCACCTTGGCTTGCTCGACTACCGATGCCGGTGTGCCATGAAATTCGAACAATAGCAGAGGGTTTTCGCTTAAATTTATATGGCTATAAGCGTTAACCGCCTTGACCGCACTTTTGTCCATGAACTCGACACGAGCTATTGGGACACCCGATTGCATAACGGCAATCACACACTGAACGGCGTCTTCCAGAGTAGAAAAATTACAAACCGCGGCAGACACCGCTTCTGGTAAGGGATGCAACCTAACGGTAACTTCGGCAATTGTGCCAAGTGTGCCTTCGCTACCAATAAACAAGCGGGTTAAATCGTAACCGGCCGACGATTTACGTGCACGGGTGCCGGTTTCGATAACGCGCCCATCGGCCGTTACAACCTTTAATGACAGCACATTGTCGCGCATAGTTCCGTAACGCACGGCATTAGTACCCGACGCCCGCGTTGCGGCCATACCGCCTAATGAAGCATCAGCACCAGGATCGATGGCAAAAAACAAACCGGTATTATGTAGCTCGTCGTTGAGTTGCTTGCGCGTTACGCCAGCCTGGACCGTCGCCGTAAAGTCTTCAGAATGCACCGTTAAAACACGATTCATTCTTGATAAATCGAGGCTAACCCCTCCTTGAGTGGCAAGAAGGTGGCCTTCGAGTGACGAACCAACGCCAAAAGGAATAAGCGGTACATGGTGCTTGTGACAATGCTTGCTGACCCAAACAATGTCTTCTACTGATTCGGCAAAGACAACGGCATCAGGCAAAACCGGCTGATACGGCGACTCATCGCGCCCATGCTGTTCGCGTACGGCTGCTTGGGTGGAAAAACGCTCACCAAAATGGGCTTCTAATTCTTGTAGAAAACCATCGGGAATTGGCCGCCTAATGACGTTTTTTACAATAGCTGCAGCGCCAGTCATAAATTCTCTGCCCTCTAAATAATGGTTGGCAATGATTTTTTACCGCTAGGCCGCCGTTACCTGACGTACAGTACGTCGTGCCTTAACTGCCTCGGCCAGTTGTTCAAGCACTGTTTCAGTGCTTTCCCAGTCGATGCAGCCATCGGTAATACTTTGCCCGTAAACAAGCGCCTTACCGTCGACAAGGTCTTGGCGACCACCCACAAGATGACTTTCTATCATCATCCCGATAAGACGGGAATCACCTTTGGCAATTTGTTGGGCGACATCTTCAATAACTAACGGTTGATTACGGTAATCTTTATTGCTGTTCGCATGACTGGAATCGACCATAATTTTTGGCTCTAGCCCAGCAGCTTTAATTGCCGCGCTAGCGGCTTCGACACTTTCTGCTTGGTAATTGGGTTTTTTACCCCCACGCAAAATAAGGTGGCAGTCTTCGTTACCCTGGGTAGAAACAATAGCCGAGTGCCCCCCTTTTGTAACCGATAAAAAATGGTGGGGC
>DATGSD010000368.1:0-4078 GCA_035302965.1 Burkholderiaceae bacterium
CGGGATGCAGTAACCGAACTCGGCGGCATGATCGAGCAACTGCCGCATTGAGACTAAGGCCATGACTGGACCTCCAAATCGTAAATTAATAGGGTTAAGCCAATTTTAACCGATCGCTTAATCAGCACCGCTATCGTGTGAAAGCAAGCAATAGGTGCGGGCGCCATACGTGGGCTTGCAAAATACGCAAGCTACCCGTCAAATTTACTCGGGGCGCTTGGCTGATTTTGGTCGAAACGCTTTAACAACTTCGTCGTGGGTTTCGATATACGGACCATCGATTAAATCGATGCAATAAGGAACAGCAGCAAAAATACCACTAACTACCGGCTTACCCGACTCGTCTTTTAAACCTTCTAGGGTTTCAGCAATAGCCTTGGGTTGGCCGGGTAAATTAATAATTAACGCCGCATGATTGGGCGTTTTACGGATAACTGCTACTTGCCGCGATAAAATGGCAGTCGGCACAAAGTGCAAACTAATTTGCCGCATTTGTTCGCCAAACCCTGGCATTTCCTTGCTTGCCACGGCTAAGGTGGCTTCGGGTGTCACATCGCGCCGAGCCGGCCCCGTACCGCCGGTGGTTAACACCAAATGACACTGCTGCTTGTCGACTAAGTCGCGCAGTGTGTCTGAAATAGTGTTGAGGTCGTCAGGAACCACACGCTCAATAAATCGAGCCGGTGTTTTTAAGGCCTTTTCGAGCCAATCGCGTAACGCTGGAACACCTTCATCTTGATAGCCGCCAGTAGCAGCTCGGTCGGAAATCGACACCAAGCCAATAACAATTTCGTTATTAGCTTGTGTATCGGAATGTATTTTTGGCATAGTCAGTCTCCTTCAGCGAAATGAGCAATAGCTAAAAAGCCAGCTGCGTCACCATGTTGTGGTGCAGTCGTCGCCACAAAATTTATGCTTGGGCTTTTGCTCGTTCCTGTAAGATTTGAACCGCTGGCAATGGTTTACCCTCGATAAACTCAAGAAACGCACCACCGCCGGTTGAGATGTAATCAATTTGTTCGCCTACCCCATATTTTGCGATTGCCGCTAAGGTATCGCCGCCCCCAGCCATAGAATAGGCCTTCGAGCGAGCAATCGCTTCGGTAATTGTTCGGGTTCCGTTGCCAAAGGCATCAATTTCAAAAACCCCTATAGGGCCATTCCAAACAATTGTGCCGGCTTCTTCAAGAATTTCGGCCAAATGACGCGCCGTTACCGGGCCAACATCAAGAATTCTATCGTCGGGTGACACCTCTTCGACACGCTTAACTGTGGCTTCGGCATCGGCTGATAAGGTTTTTGCACAAACCACATCGAACGGAATAGGGACTTCTGCACCACGCTCTTGCATGCGCTTAATAACGGCCAAAGCTTCTTCGCACTGTGAGGGTTCGGCAAGCGACTCGCCAATGGGCAGGCCTTGCGCCAACATGAAGGTATTAGCGATACCACCACCAACAATAAGCTGATCGACGCGCTCGGCCAAGCTTAAAAGAATCGATAACTTAGTAGAAACCTTGGATCCACCCACAATAGCCACCAACGGGCGTCGTGGGTTTTCTAAACCTTGCTCTAGTGCCGCTAACTCGGATTCGAGCAGTGGGCCTGCACAAGCAATCGGTGCATAACGAGCAATCCCGTAGGTTGAAGCTTGAGCGCGATGTGCCGACCCGAAAGCATCGTTAACATAAACATCGCATAAGGCCGCCATGCGTTTTGATAAATCGTCGTCGTTGGCTTTTTCGCCAACATTTAAGCGACAGTTTTCGAGCAAAACTACTTGGCCCGCGCTAACCTCGACACCATCTAACCAATTACTTAGTAGTGGCACTTCTTGCCCTAATAACTGGCTTAAGCGCAAGGCAACGGGTTTTAAGCTAACACTTTGGCTAACAGCCGCCCCTTCGCTAGGACGCCCCAGATGCGACGTTACCATGACAGCTGCACCGGCATTTAAGGCCAAGCGAATGGCATTTAAAGAAGCACGAATACGTGTGTCTTCGGTGATATTTCCAGCGTCATCAAAGGGCACATTGAGGTCGGAACGGATAAAAACACGTTTGCCCTTAAGAACCCCGTTTTTTGCTAAGGCTGATAAGGTTTGAACAGGAGACATAAGCAAAAAATTCGTTATGACAAAGAATAAGCGGCAAGTGTGCCGCTTTTGTTTTGGAAAGAATCAGCTGCTGTCAGCCCACTTTTGTTATTTAGCATTCATGAGAGCAACGGCCGTGTCGAGCATACGGTAAGAAAAACCCCACTCGTTGTCGTACCAGGCACTAACTTTTACCAGCCGACCAGACACCTTGGTTAAGGCAGCATCAACTGTACTGGAGACGCTGGTGTGATTGTAATCGATAGACACCAAAGGTTCTTCGCTGTAATCGAGTACGCCTTTTAAAGGCCCGCTAGCGGCCTCTTGAAGAATGCGGTTAACTTCTTCAACCGACGTATCGCGCGAAGCAATAAAAGAAAGATCGACCAATGACACATTAAGCGTCGGCACCCGAATTGCATAGCCATCGAGACGCCCGGCTAGCTCGGGTAATACCAAACCAACCGCCTTGGCGGCGCCCGTACTGGTAGGAATCATGCTGGTCGCTGCTGCGCGAGCACGACGCGGATCACGGTGCGCGGCATCGCACAAGCGTTGATCGTTGGTATAGGCGTGAATGGTTGTCATTAAGCCATTTTCGATGCCCAAGTGCTGCTGCAAGGGCTGCGCCAAAGGTGCCAAACAGTTTGTTGTGCACGACGCGTTAGAAATAACCGTATCGCTTGCTTTCAGAATTTGGTGGTTAACCCCATACACTACCGTGGCATCAACGTCGGCACCGCCTGGTGCAGAAATAATCACTTTTTTAGCACCGGCGTCAAGGTGCGCCTTGGCCGCTTCTTTGGTGGTAAAGGCTCCCGTGCAATCGAGCACGACATCGACACCTAAGTCGCGCCATGGCAAGCGCGAGGGATCGCGCTCGGCCACAGCACGAATGCGGTCGCCATTAACGACAAAATCGTTGCCGTCGACTTCGACCGTTGCCGGAAAGCGCCCGTGAGCGGAATCGTAACGGGTTAAAAGCGCGTTCATTTCGGGGTCGGCCGAGCTATTAATGGCAACGATTTCGACATCATGGCTTTTATTACTTTCGTAATGGGCCCGTAAAATACAGCGGCCAATACGCCCATACCCACTAATTGCAACACGAATCGCCATTGTTAAGATCTCCTTAAAACCTGTTCGACGGCCGCCACGACATGCTGTGCCGTAAAGCCAAAAAAGTTAAATAAATCGGGGGCCGGACCGGAATCACCGAAACGGTCTAAACCCAAGACCAAGCCCTGACTGCCAATATATTTATACCAAGCCGCTGTTGCACCCGCTTCGATAACAACGCAAGGAAGTTCGGCGGGCAAGACTTGCTGCTTCCAGCTGTCGTCTTGCTCGTCAAAAACTTCGGTACAAGGCATGGACACAACACGCACAGCAAGGTTTTGTTCTTGCAAGAGCGCTTGAGCCTCGAGAGCCAAACCCACTTCAGAGCCTGTCGCAATAATAATGGCTTGCGGGTGGCTAACATCGCGTAAGACATAACCACCCCGAGCAATGGCTGCCTGGCTATCAGCATCTCTTTCGACAAAGGGTAGGGTTTGACGCGACAACAACAAAGCACTTGGGCCGCCATCGTTAACCGTCATACCTAAGCTCGCCGGCCTTGCCAAGGCTTGTTGCCAAGCCACGGCAGTTTCTGTGGTATCACACGGACGCCAGACGTGCAAATTAGGAATTAAGCGCAGGCTGGCGGCGTGCTCGACGGGCTGATGAGTGGGGCCGTCTTCGCCCAAACCGATGGAATCGTGCGTAAATACATGAATCAGGCGCTGCTTCATGAGCGCAGCCATGCGAATCGCATTACGAGAATAATCGGAAAACGCTAAAAACGTACCACCAAATGGCAAATAGCCCCCGTGCAAGGCCAAGCCATTAATAATGGCCGCCATGCCGAATTCGCGAACACCATAATGAATATAGCGCCCGCCTTGCAAACCACTAGAGCTTGCTTTAACGGTTGCGACTCCT
>DATGSD010000369.1:0-2535 GCA_035302965.1 Burkholderiaceae bacterium
GGCGCTGGGTCACTTACACCTTCCACAAAAAGTGGGTGGTTTGCCCCATATTCGCTATAGCGGTTCTCCGCTGCCCATGGGTTTTGGCGAGGCCGGCCAAGAGAAAAGTGTATGCCTAGTCGAATTTACCGGCCGTCAAGCCGTGGTTGAGACGCTGGCCATACCCAATTTTCAGCGATTAGAACAAATTAGTGGCGATTGGCCAAGCCTTCAGAAGCGCTTACAAAGTTTGCGCGATGGTCCTTGCGTTTGGCTAGAAATTAATTACACGGGTGACGAAATTATGGCGGATCTGCGCGAGCAAATCGCGGCCTTGACAAATGACACGCTTATCGAAGTTTTGCGTATCAAAAACAATCGACGCATCCAGCGTGCCTTAGAGCCAGAGCAGGCCAAGGAATCATTAAACGATCTTAACGAAGATGATGTTTTTGAGCGTTGCTTAGAAGCTCACGAGGTACCAGATGCTCAGCGCACCGAGCTGCGTCGAACGTATAAAGAAGTGTTGTTAGCAATGGCCGAGGCCGACCCATTAAGCGAGTCCAGTTCTTTAGGCAACCCCGCAACTAAACGCAATTAACCCCCATTAGGCGGCCATGAAAATTCAGTATTTGCGCTTTAAAAACCTCAATGCCTTGCTTGGCGAGTGGGAGATCGATTTTACGCATCCCGCTTACGCGTCCGACGGTATTTTTGCCATTACCGGCCCAACCGGATCGGGCAAAACAACCTTATTAGATGCTATTTGTTTAGCCCTGTATGGCCGCACCCCACGTTTAGATCGCATTAGCAAATCGACTAACGAGATCATGTCGCGCCAAGCCGGCGAATGTTTTGCCGAGGTAAGTTTTGAAACGCGCTTTGGGCGTTATCGCTGCCATTTTGGGCAGCATCGTGCCCATAAAAAACCGGACGGCGAGTTACAGAACCCGCGCCACGAAATTGTTAATGCCGACACCGAAGCGATTTTATCGTCGAGTATACGTGGGGTCGCCGAAGAAGTTGAACGCTTAACGGGTTTAAATTTTGATCGATTCACGCGCTCTATTTTGTTAGCGCAAGGAGGGTTTGCTGCTTTTTTACAGGCCTCGCCCGATGAGCGCTCGCCGATCTTAGAGCAACTAACGGGTAGCCGTGTTTACAGCGATATTTCGATTTTCGTGCACGAGCGTCGTCGCCTTGAGCATGAAAGACATCAACTACTACAAGCGCAAACTGACGGTATTAAACCACTATCTACCGAAGAAGAGGCCGCACTCGAGCACGAATCCCAACAAACCCAAGCCCACGTAAATGCCTTAAAAAAGCAGGGCGAGGCACTTCAGCAAGCGTTAAACTGGCATGCTAATTTGAAGGCGTTAAAGGAAGAAATTGACGCCTTACAAACCGAGGCCAGGCAAAGCGAGCAGGCCATAGAGCAGTTTCAAGCAAAAAAACAGGCGCTTAAGCTTGCGGAAACGGCCGCTACACTTGAGGGCGATTACGTGGCCTTACAGGCGCTGCGAGAACGCCAAACACACGATCGCCAAGCCTTAAAAGCGCTTGATAAGCAAAAGGCAGCGCTAGACGAGACGCAGAAAACGGCACATCAACAGTGGCAAACTGCCGAACAACATTTAGCCCAATTGCACAAAGAATTTAATCAACAGGCGCAGACATGGCAGGAAGTGCGTTTATTAGATGGGCGTCGTGCCAGCATACAACAGAACCTAACACGCGAACAAGCAAGCCTGCAGCAATTGTGCCGCGAACTTAAAACAAATCGTGATCAGCATGCAGAGTTACTTAAACAACAAAAGCAGCTCCAGACCAAGCAAGAAACGGCACAAGCCTATCTAAACAAGAAGGCCGGCGACGAATGGTTAGTAGCCGGTTTAGCCGGCCTCAAAGAAAAGTTGCAAACCCTGTCGCAGCGAGTCGACGAATTAAGCAGCTTGCAAAAAGAGATGCAGGCCTATAACGAACACGAACAACAATTAATTAAGCAGCTAAGCGACGACGAAAAACAACTACAAAACAGCCAAAAAGCACTGCTAAAACTTGAAGAATCGCGCCAGCGATTGCAAGGCAAGAAAGACGAGCTTTTGGCCGGCCAGCTATTACGCGAATATCGACAGCAACGCGACGGTTTGTTACGCGAACGGGTATTACTGCTGCAAATTATGCAGCTAGAAGAGCAACGTCTACATTTAGAGGCGGGTAAACCATGCCCTTTATGTGGGTCGACGACACACCCTTATGTGATAGAAAGCGCACCTCGGGTCGATGAAACCGATAAAAAAATTACAGAACTTGATCAAAAAATCACCCAAATTGAGGCCGTTGATGAGCAATTAGAGCAACTTGAGCGTCAACGATCTGAGCGCCATGCCCAACTTGTGGCGGAACAGCGTCAGGTTGATCTGACCCAACATAATCGTGAGCAAGCTGAACAAAGTAAAAACCAAGTAAAAAACCGTCAGTTGGTAGTAGAGCAAGCGATTAGAGCCGCGCAAGAAGTGCTTGTTAAGCAATTGCAGCCATTCGGTATTACGC
>DATGSD010000370.1:0-5715 GCA_035302965.1 Burkholderiaceae bacterium
GCGACATCGGGGCGTTCTAAGCGCAAGGCTAAACGCATTTGTGCTAATAAGCCCTCGGGGTGGTTGGGTTGTATACGGTATAAGCGCTGCACGGTGTCTTCGATGATATCGTCACGATATATTGACTCGGCCTGCCAAAGTTGTTGCAGCAGGTGCTGAGTTGTTGTCTGTTCGGCTTGTGGCTTTGTGCCCCTACCGAACACGTAAACAATAAAGCGATAAGTGCAATTAAACACCGCGTCATTGGCAGGCCGTCCATAGTGGTTGAAGATAACCCGCTGCATCAAATTGATAGCGCTTTTCGTCGTAGCCTTGGCCAAACAATTGCAAAACCATGCTGTAGTAGCCCTGCTGCTTTAACGATGCATCCGCAAGGCGTTGGCGTTGGGCGGCTCCAAAGCTTGTGTTGCCAAAAAGTGGCAGCAAAGCGGCCGAAAAACCTGTCGAGCCTATCCCCTCGCCCTGCCCGCTTAACACGTTTACTTTTTCTACAGGTTGCTTGTTGTTATCGATAAACGCTAAGGCCTTAGAAAAATGCTGTTGTAGCGTTTCGGTATAAGTGGTTTCTTTCGCTAACATGCCAACCCACAAATAAACCCGTATCGCGTCGTAGCTTCCCCACGGGGTAAGGTTTGGGTTTGTGGTTGGGGCAAATTGCCATTGTTGGTCGTACCACCAAACCCAATCGGGCGCAATTCCTAATGGCGAGGTTTCTACTAAAAAATTAGCCAAGTTGTCGGTGGCGTTTTGCCATTGGATGTGGTCGGGAAATTGCTTGCGCATGCGTTCAAAAAGTTGTGGCGGTGTGTAGCTTGGGTTAAGGCGCCACGACTCGTCTTTAACAAAACCTTTCGGCCCAGGCAGTAGCACATAAGCAAAGCCCGGCAATTCGCGCAGTTCGTGTTCGGCGATTTTTTGGGCTAATAAATGGCCTAATAGTGTGTATTCGCGTTGCTGCCAGAGGCGGCCGGCTTCTAGCAAGCTATAGGCAATCCATAAATCAGAATCGGCGGCCGAGTTGTTATCGAGCACCTGCCAATCGCCTTGTGCTGTTTGGCCCCACAACCAAGCTGGTAGATGGCGGCTTAAATCGCCTTGGGCTAAGTTGTTTTCGGTCCAGTGCAAAAGTTTCTGAAATAAGGCTTGGTCATTATTAAGCAAGGCAAAAAACAAGGCGTAGCTTTGTCCTTCCGAGGTGGTGATTTTTCGCTCGTCGCTGGGGTCGATTACGCGTCCGTCGGTGCTAATAAAACGTTCTTGAAAGTGTTGCCAAGCCGGCCACGGGGGGCTTGGGCAGACGGTTTTCGCCTCCCCCCCAGCAAGATGAAAAAAACTTAATAAGAAAGCTGCAATGGTTACGTAAGTTTTAGACATTTCGTTCGAGGCGCTTGCGGGCAATTAGTCTAAGCACATTCCAAAGCAAAACCGCAATGAATAAAACTAAGACAAAGGCAAGGCCGGCCAGCCAAAATGGATGGTCGGCTAGGTAGTACCAGGTGCGTTCCCACCAGGGTAATGAACCAACATAATAGGTTGGTCCCACTAATTCGCCATAAACACCCGATTCACGAATAATGACTACCGAGCCCTCCATGGCATCGCGTTTGCCAGACGAGGCCAAGGCGTCGCGCAAAAGGGCGTAATCGGCGTCTGATGAGGCCAGTAAGCCAACAATGCTGCGCTGTGGGTACTGGCTCGATTGCAAACCGACGATGGCGGCCATCGGGGCAACCGCCCGCACTGACACTTCAGAGAGTGCTTGATGGCTTTCGCTGCTACGTTCAGGGCGGTTGGTGTTTTTACGCGATTGGTCTAGCGTGGTGTGCGATTGCCGCAAAACAGTACGAGTGTCTTGTAAAAGTAAATTCGCATCGGGGCGTGCTTTCATGGCGTCGGGTAATTGCCCTAGCAACAAAATATCGGCATCGATTTGGCTGGCGTCTTCCCAATTGTTAACTACGCGCATTTTTAATGCCGGATAGCCAATTTGCGCACCCATATCGCCGATAGCTTCTAAAAAAGTGGCGGCTTGCACTGCTGTGGGTTGTTCGGGCACGACAACCACGGTTTCTGAAAGGTCGGCCATGCGGCTAAACGGAAAGGCACTGCCGGCAAAGGCGCGTAAATTGGGCATTTCTAGGAAATGATGAAAACCCGAAAAATCGATTGTCGAATTTGGGTCGATAGCAGCGCGAACATCGGGCGGCAGCAAGGTTTGGCACATATCGCGCTGGCTGCTGCCCACAATGCTCGCAAACGAAAAGTCGAAACGAATTTGATTGCGTTGGCCAATGCGCAAGGCCGGAATAAAGTGCTTGCTACGTGCGCGTGGCGCGTCATCGGCTAGTAGTGGCACTCGAATGTTTTTAACCGTGCCAGTTTCTTTGTTAGACCTTAAGGTAAACCCATCAACTAGTTGGTTGTTTAAGCTTAAAACTAGCGTTGATTCGCCCACGTTATTGGGAATGACATAGTGGTAAAGCATGTGCAGCGGTATGCCGCTATTTCGCCAAACGAATAAATCGGGCGGTAAATTAACATCGAGATTAATTGGGCGTGGACGCAAGCCGCTAACCTCGAGTTGTCCCGGGTGGGAGGTTAATTCAGAAAACAAGACGGTGCGATCGGTGGGTGTCCAGTTGGGTGCATCGTAGGGTTTGCGGGGGGCAACTTCTTGCAGCTTATCGATGGTTACGCTGCGACCCCTAAATACCGGGCTGCCAATCGCAAGCGCCGATGCTGCGGTTAGCAGGTCGTCGTCATCTCTGCCCATGACCAGCAATAACTTGTAATGCGGTTCGTCGGGTAAGGCCATTAATTCGACGGTAGGCGCATCAATCTCGGGATAGTCGTTTAAAAAGTCGGGGCGGTGTTGGTTGCTTGCAAAAACAATGGCGTGATTGCGGGGTAAATCATTAAATAAAACCGGGTGTTCTACGGTTCGCCACTTGGCCTGGGTTCCTAAATACGACGACAGAATACCGGCTGCTTGTAATTGCTTGCTGTTTGGCGATTGAGCAAACACAAAGGGTATGCTTTGTGGGGCCATGTCGCCCGCGTCGAAAAACGGTTCGGGGAAAAATGCCAAATCGTTGGCAAGCGGCAGCATTTTTTGCTCGAGGCGTACATTGGTTTTTTGGCTGATGTCTAGCCATAGCGACGTGTGGCTAAGGTCTTCGCATATATCGGTATAGTGGCCAACAAATTCGAAGCGAATGCGATTAAAGCGTGTAAGCATAAATGGATCGAGCGGCACCGTACGCTCGATTTGCTGACCCGCAAATTCGCTTTCGATTGGCACAACACCCATTAGTTCGTCGTTTAAATACACGCGCAAATGCGAAAGCTTAGGGAGCAAAGCGGGTGACGGCGTAAAAAACAAATTGAGTTCGGCTCGCTCAACCATTTGATCGTTGCGCAAGGTGAATTCAAGCCACTCGCTATTATGTAAGCCAAGCAATTTAAGGTCGGCAACCGAGGTTAATTCGCTTAGGCTTAGCGAATCGCCCCGGCGTGGCGTAGTGTCAACCGCTGTCATAGGTATTTCTTCGACCGAATAATCTTGTTGAATAGCATCTAGTCTTTGCTGACTGGGGTCTAAGACTTGTTGATTAAGATCTATTCCCTGCTGATTAGGGCCTAGTTCTTCCTGATCAGACTCAAGCTCTTGCTGAATGGGCTTAGCTGGCTGCAAAGGCGTGTTAAGTTCGGCCGGTTTGTTTGGATTAGCGGCTACGTTGTTTTGCGCCCATGCCGATTGGCCAAGTAAAGCCACAGCAAGTAAAAACAAGATATTACGCAGACTTTTGTTCATAGGTAGTTACCGGGGTTTTGCGCGGAATATAAGAGCCTATCCACAATAAAAAATTCAGAAAAAAATTGACTAAATGGTTGAGCGGATAAGGCATATATGTTGCTAAGCGTCGATAGCCTTTAAAGCAAATTAATAAAACGTCGGCAAAGCTTGAAACGGGCCGATCAAGCGAAAAGTTTTGTCCCGCTGATAACCAAGCGTCGGCGCGTGCGAATGTGCACTGCACAAAATCGATTTGCTTTTCTAGTGTTTGCTCGCTTAGTAAAACACCAATGTGTTGCTGGTCGGCCCGCATAATGCGGCCTTCGAAGGCAAATTCTTGAACGCCCCTAGGCAAAATAAGCTGTACTTTGTCATTCTGCTTAAAGCTGTGGGCAGCCGTAGTTACCACACCAACGCCTTGCATAGAAAAATTATCGAGTATGGCGCTGTAGCGCTTGCCAGCTTCGTTTTGCAGGCTAATTGGCAAAGCCGCTGCCACGCGGTGGCTGCGGCGTACTTGGCGAACCTCGGCGGCTACGGCAATGGCACCACCTAAAATAATAAGGTTGTAAAACACCCATAGCATGGTAATGACGACGGTTAAGTATTCGTTTTCAGGGCCAGTAAATAGACGCCATATACCCATGCCAAGACCAACAACATTAAGCAGGGTTAACACTACATAAGGTATGGCGATTTTCCAGTCGAAATAATCGTCTTCAACCAAGCCTCCTTTTTCAGTTACGTTGAACCGGCCTTTTTTTGGGGTGATTAGCGCTATGGTGGTGGGCAAAGCGATATACCACGCTAATACCGTTTCGTAAATTTCGCCCCAAAATGTGCGCCGATAGCCACCCTGTGTAAACGAGTTAGTTAGGCTGGCATGCACCATGTGCGGTATGACATACAGCAAAATAAGCACCACCGGCGCATAAATAATATACGAATGCAATATTAAAAAGGCTAAGGGGGCGGTTAGGTAAATAAGTCGTGGCACGCCCGCTAAAAAATGCAGCATGGCGTTGGCGTAACATAGGCGCTGAAAAACACTAAGCCCTTTACCAAATAGCGGGTTATCTAGGCGAAAAATTTGCACCATGCCCCTCGCCCACCGGATTCGTTGGCCAATATGCGCTGATAGGCTTTCGGTGGCCAAGCCGGCAGCCATGGGTATGCGTAAATAGGCCGAATTAAAGCCTTGACGGTGTAAACGCAAGGCGGTATGTGCATCTTCGGTAACCGTTTCTTGAGCAAAACCCCCTATGGCGTCTAAAGAGCTGCGGCGTAAAACGGCGCAAGAGCCGCAAAAGAAGGCTCCGTTCCATAAATCGTTGCCGTCTTGAATTAAGCCGTAAAACAAGGTGTTTTCGTTGGGCTGTTTGCCAAACATCCCGAGGTTGCGCTCGAATGGGTCAGGTGAGAAAAAATGATGCGGTGTTTGTAATAACGCGAGTTTTTTATCTCGCAAAAACCAACCCACCGTTAGTTGTAAAAACGAGCGACTCGGGATGTGGTCGCAGTCAAAAATTGCGACTAAATCGCCATTAATATTTTTTAGGGCGGCGTTAAGATTGCCCGCTTTGGCATGACGATTGTCGGCGCGAGTTTGGTAGTTAATGCCAACTTCTTGCGCAAAAGCTTCAAATGCAGCGCGGCGGCCGTCGTCTAATAAATGAATATGCAGCTTGTGTTTTGGCCAATCGATGCCAAGCGCAGCGTAAACGGTTGGTTTTACGACGCTTAGGTCTTCGTTATACGTGGGTATTAGAATGTCGACTACCGGCCATTGATCGGTATCGGCAGGTAGTGGGGCTATTGGGCGTTTTAACGGCCAAATGGTTTGTATATAGCCCATAAGTAATACCAACCACGAATAGCTTTCAGCCGCTAACAAAATTAAACCAAAAATAATGTCTTTT
>DATGSD010000371.1:0-2631 GCA_035302965.1 Burkholderiaceae bacterium
CCACCAACAACCCCAAAACCAAAACCACAGCTCGGTGTCGCAACGCAATTAGCAAACTTCCTCGGTAACGAGCCGTTAATGCCACTAAAAATCGTTCGATTAGGTTATATAAACGACCTTGGCTAGTTTGCGGCTTAAGAATACGAGAACACATCATGGGCGTTAGTGTTAACGCCACAAAGCCCGACACACCCACGGCTGCCGCCAACGTTAGCGCAAATTCAATAAACAAGCGCCCGGTCCGACCCGTAGCAAAGGCCAAAGGCGCATAAACCGTTACCAGGGTTAGGGTCATGGCGATAACGGCGAAGGCAATCTCGCGAATACCCAACAAAGCGGCTTCAAACCGTGGTTTGCCTTCTTCGATATGACGATAAATGTTTTCGAGTACCACAATGGCGTCATCAACGACTAGCCCAATGGCTAAAACCATGGCTAATAACGTTAAGGTATTGATGGAAAAGCCCATCATATACATGACGCCAAAAGCCCCAACTAGCGACACCGGTATCGTTACAAGCGGTATTAAACTCGCCCGAAAACTGCGCAAAAAGAAGAAAATAACCAAGGCTACTAATAAAACTGCTTCACCAATGGTTTTATAAACCGCGTTAATTGATTCTTGGATAAAAACTGAGCTGTCATACGAAATGTTCAGTTTCATGCCCGCCGGCAAGGTTTCATTAATTAAGGCAATTTCTTGCCGAGCGGCTTTAGACAAATCGAGTGGGTTGGCTGTCGATTGCTTAGTAATACCAATATTAAGCGCCGAATTGCCCATGAAACGCGAAACAATGCGTTCGTTTTCGGGGCCGATTTGGACGTCGGCTAACTCGGCTAAGCGCACGGGGTAGCCGTTAACATTAGCCACAATCACGTCTTTAAACTCTTGCACCGTTTGCAAATCGGTAGACGAGACCACCGAAAACTCGCGCATCTGTGACTCGATACGCCCAGCCGGAATTAAAACGTTTTGGGCTCGTAGGGCGTTTTCGACATCTTGAACCGTAAGACCAAAAGCCGCTAACTTGCCCCTATCGATATAAATACGCATGGCCGGCGACCGCTCACCGAACACGCGTACTTCGGCGGCTCCAGGCAGTACCGACAGGCGTGTTTGTACATACCGTTTTATATAGTCAGAGGCCTCAACTGTTGACAAATCGCCGGCTTCAACTGCGATATAAACAATGGGAGTGGAATCGGCCTCGACCTTACTAATAATGGGCTCATCGACTTCGTCGGGCAAAAAACGTCGTGCCCTAGAAACCTTATCGCGAACTTCAGCGGCTGCTGCATCAGGGTCGCGATCGAGATTAAATTTCACATTAATAAAACTTAACTCGGAACGGCTGCGCGAGGTCATCACGTCGACCCCTTCAATGCCAGAAAGCTGGTCTTCGAGCGGGTTAGTAACTTGCGACTCGACAACTTCGGGTGATGCACCTTTGTAGTCGGTTCGAACCGACACCACCGGTTCGTCGATAGCCGGGTATTCGCGCACGGTTAAACGCTCATAGGAAATTAAGCCAACCAGCACAATGAGTAACGACAGTACGGTGGCAAAAACAGGACGGCGAATACAAATTTCAGAAAGAACCATAATCGTTGCCTAAATGGCTAACCACTTTGGCTAGACGCGGTTGCGGCACTGTCATCCACTACGACGCGGCTGCCATCACTAATTTTTTGAATGCCAGCGACTACCACCGTATCGCCCTCGTTTAGGCCTGCCAAAATTTCAACCATGCCATCGCGGCGCAGGCCGGTTTGTACTTCGACGCGTTCGACCGTGTTGTCATTAAGCCGAAAAACATATTGTGTTTCGCCAGATGGGGCTAAAGCGGCTTCGGGCACCATAACCGCTTCACCGTTGCTAAGTTGTAAACGCACACGGGCAAACAAACCCGGGCGCAAGCGGTTGTCGGGGTTAGGAATGGTTGCTCGCAACAAAATCGAACGCCCACCAACATCGACTAACGGGTGGATGGCATCGACCACACCATTACGCACCACCCCCGCTAAGGCATCAAAACTAACCGTTAGCGGCTGGCCAGGCAGCACCGCACCCAAATAATGCTCGGGAATACGAAAATCGACTTGCAAGGGGTCGATGGCTTCAATTTGCACCAAATCGGCACCCGGGCTGACATAATCGCCCACCGAAACATTGCGCAGACCAAGAACTCCATCGAAGGGTGCCAAAATGCTTGTTTTGTCGAGTTGCGCTTGTGCTAACGCCACAGCAGCCTCTTGAACAAGCCGCTGGTTAACGGCTTCGTCGACGGCCTGGCGGCTAATAAACCCCTCTTTATTTAGCTGGGCGGCCCGTTGGCTTTGGCTACGCGCCAAGCGCAAATTGGCTTTGCTTTGTTCGAGTTCGGCACGCGCAATACTGTCATCAAGCTGAATTAACACTTGGCCTTTTTCGACCTTGCTGCCTTCCTCGAAATTAATTGCGGCTATGCGGCCGGTAATTTCGGGCCGTAATACGGCGGAATCGCGCGAACGCAACGAACCAACTGCCGACGCTTGGCGCTCGAGTGTCACAACTTGCACCGGCGCAGTTCGCACAACAACGCCTTTAGCTTGTTGCGCCTGCTGTTTGGGCGGGTTATCGGAAGCCGCTTT
>DATGSD010000372.1:0-2730 GCA_035302965.1 Burkholderiaceae bacterium
AATTAGTATTGCACATATTACAAGTTTAAAAGTGCGGTTTTCGTACAACTCGTGCACCACGGCATCGTTTATGCGGCTTACCCCGAACCTTCCGGAGATCGTCCGTTTTTGTTCTGTAAGGCCGACTCCGGTTCAATCTAAGGAGACAACCCATGAACCGCCCTCTTTCGCTACGAAAGCTGCCTCTTGCGCTAGCCTTATCTAGCGCTCTTGTTTGTACTGCTGCCATAGCCGATATTAAAGTCGGCCTTAATGTGCCACTTACTGGCTTTGCTTCGTCCGATGGTAATTCGGCACAAATTGGTGCCAAGTTAGCCGTCGAGCGGGCTAACGAAGCCGGTGGCATTAATGGCGAAAAAATCGATTTAATTATTTACGACGACCAAGCCTCGGCTAAAGAAGCAACCCCAATTGCTACCAAGCTTATCGAGCGCGATAAAGTGGTCGGTGCCGTTTCTGGTTCGTATTCGGCGGCCACCCGTCCGTCGGCACAAATCTTTCAAGAAGCCGAAGTTCCTTACGTGGTGGCTTATTCAGTAGACCCTAGCGTTACCCGCACGGGCGACTATATCTTCCGTGTGTCTTCTATGGGAGAAATCCAAGGTAAGGGCGGCGCCAAGCTTGTTCAAGAACTTGGCAAAAAGCGGGTTGTTCTGGTTACACTTAAAAACGACTTTGGCCAATCGATGGCGCGCGGCTTTAAAGAAGCGGCTCCACAACTCGATTTAGACATCGTTAACGAATACGAATACGACATTAAAGATCGTCAGTTTGGTTCGCTAATTGCCAAAATCAAATCAGACAAACCCGAAGCCATCTACGCATCTGGTTATTACTTCAATGCCGGGCCGCTTGTGGCGCAAATGAAAGCTAACGGCATCGACGTGCCTATTATTGGCCAAGAAGGCTACGACAGCGAGAAGTTTATTGAAATTGCCGGCCCTGCAGCCGAGGGCACACTGCTGGTTACCTCGCTCGATCGTGATTCCGACGTCGAGGTTACCCAAGAATTTTTAAAAAGCTTTGCCGATACAGCCGGCTTTGGCGCCGATATGGTTGGCGCATCAACCTACAGCGCCATGGGCGTTTTAATTGAAGGCCTGAAAAAAACCGGTGGTAAAGGCGGCAGCGAATTACGCGATGCCATTGCCGAGGGCACATATGTTATGCCTATTGGCGAGCTTAAATTTAACGACTTGCACGAGGTTAATAAAGACTTACAAGTGCAAGTGGTTAAAGATGGCAAATTCCGTCGCCACTCGGTCTTGCACGACCCCAAATTACTTGCTGCCCCAACTAAAGACAGCCAGTAAGCCCTTATCAGCGCGCCCCAGCCGCAATGGTTAGGGCGTTATAAAGCCTCGCCTTTCGCGAGCACCTTTCGTTAGCAAGGGCGAGGCAAAACAATAAGACGGAGGCTGTCCCATGCTCTTTGTTGAGCTTGTCTCACAAGGGCTTGTGCAAGGAAGCATTTATGCGCTAATTGCGCTTGGCCTAACCTTGGTTTATGGCCTGCTACGAATTTTGCATATTGCCCACGCTGCCCTTTTCACGCTTGGTGGCTATATAGGTGTTATTGCGACGAATGCTACCGGTAGTCTAACCATAGCCTGCTTAGCAGCCATGATCGGCACCGGTTTGGTTGGCATCTTAATTTACCGCCTATGCTACGAACCCATCTTGAAGCAACCCCCCTTTGTGGCCTTAATTGCTTCAATTGGGCTTTATATCGCCTTTGAAGAAGCGTTCCGAATTCTCTTTGGCGCCGCAGGGCTTACTTACCAAGCACCACCATTGCAGCAATATGTGTCGTTTTTTGGTGTTTTGCATTACAGCTTGGCCGAACTCATGGTTATGGGCAGCTCAGTTGTCATTATTGGTTTACTGGGCTATTTGCAAAACAACACACGCATGGGCATTGCCGGTCAGGCAACCGTTACCGACCCTCAGATGGCGCAGTCGTTTGGCATTCGCTTGCGTTCTATTCGCGACCTAAACTTTTTTGTTGGCTCAGCTTTAGCTGGCTTTGCCGGTGTGTGGGTGGCACTTTTAAATAATTTAGTCGAACCCACGATGGGCAGCGTACCGGCTTATAAAGCGCTTGCCATTATTGTTTTAGGTGGCATGGGCTCAGTGCGCGGTACTTTACTGGCATCGCTTACCTTGGGCATTGTCGAGTCGTTCGGCACAATCTACCTCGACAAATGGCTAGACCGCAACGCCATTGCTTTTGCCTTGCTCATTGTTGTTCTGATGGTTAGGCCTCAAGGCCTATTTGCGCGGCGCTAGGAGGAGCACAATGGCTTACGAAATTTCTTTATTAACCGCCATGGGCATTATGGTTACTTTTGCCCTGTCGCTTAATTTAATTACTGGTTTTTGCGGCCAAATTAGTTTAGGCCACGCGGCCTTTTTAGGTATTGGTGCCTATACCTCAGCGCTATTAGCCAAAGCGGGTATTCCGTTTTTTGTCACCCTGCCTATTGCCATGCTGTTAGCTGGTTTAGTGGGTGTGGTGGTGGGGCTTACTAGCTTGCGTGTTCGCGACGACTTTCTTGCCATTACCACCATGGGTGTGGTGTTTTTGTTTGTTGGCGTGGTGCGCCAGCAAGAGTGGCTTGGCGGCGAAATGGGTATTACCGACATCCCTGGTTCGGGTCTAGATCGAACGGCCTTTATGTGGGTTTCGCTTGGGTTTGCCGCCGCCACAGCCGCCTTCTGCGTCTATAT
>DATGSD010000373.1:0-2205 GCA_035302965.1 Burkholderiaceae bacterium
GCCCCAACCCCTGCCCGTAGCGACGCCGCCATACCTTCTTCGGCTTGCTTGTTTTGAATAAAATCGACATTGAGCCCTGCAAGCGATGTGCGTA
The DNA here is from genome assembly GCA_035302965.1 of Burkholderiaceae bacterium. Classification (GTDB taxonomy): domain Bacteria; phylum Pseudomonadota; class Gammaproteobacteria; order Burkholderiales; family Burkholderiaceae_B; genus DATGSD01. The sequence continues at coordinate 95 of DATGSD010000373.1, forward strand.
CATTGTCACTGTCGTGACCCAGCACAACGAGTGTTTGTGCGCAAGAGGCTTGCAAAAGTGTCAATACCGTTTGGCGCAAAATGCTATGTTTTCCGAGTGGCTGCAAGAGCTTATTACCCACGGCCATGCGTCGGCTAAAGCCGCCGGCTAAAACAATGGCTGTAACAGGGTTAAAAGATTGGCTCACGATACTATTTAACGTTCAAAAATAGCCGAGTCTATCGTTGAATTAGAGTCTGGCGTTGAATTATTTAGGTTTACGTGCAACTAAATCGATTAGAGCCGACATCCCTTTATGACCAGCGCCTTCAGATAATTCGGCATCGTAACTATGCAATGAAATAAATTCGAGTTCGGCAAGCTCGCGACGTAATTGTTCTTCGGTATAAAGGTTTTCGATGGCCGATGGCCCACCGGTTTTGTATTCAAGCTGCTCGGGCCGATAGCCTTGTAATAGCAAATAACCCCCTGGTTTTAGGGCGGCAATGGTGCGCTCGAAAAGCTGGCGGCGCAATTCTGGGCCGCAAAACTGAATAAAAATAGCGACAACGCCGTCGAACATGTGCTGACCGAAGTCCCATTGGCTTAAGTCGGCATGGATGAAACGGGGCGACACCCCTTTTTTGGCGGCTAGCTTGCGCGCTTTTTCGAGCGCCACTACCGAACCCTCGACAGCGCAGACATCAAAACCGTGTTGAGCTAGCCAGACGCCGTTACGCCCTTCACCGTCAGCTAAAGACAGTACCGATCCTCCGGCTTTTAATACCTTGGCATTCTCTACTAAAAAACGGTTGGGTTCGGTGCCAAAAATATAATCGTCGCTTGCTCCGAAGCGTGTATCCCAGCGGGATAATTCGCTGGATGGTTGACCGGTTGGTTCGGAAGCGGCTTGGTTCATGCTTGGATCTCCCAGGAAATAAGCGCCCAGCGCACAGGCCCCCCACCTGCATGTGCTTTTTCGGGGTTTTTGTCGTACCAACGACGAAGCTTTGTGCGTTGTTCGGGCGAAAAAGGACCAAGCTCTTGCTCGGCAAGCGAAGCAAAGCTTGTGAAATTATGGCTAGAAGCAAGCCGTGGCGGTGTCGTAATGTAGTTAACACGCGGGTAAAAGCCTAATTGATGCAAAATACCCACTAAATAAACAAAACTAGGCATTAAACGACCGTGCAAACCCAAGGCTCGCAGCAATGAGGCATCGATAAAACTGCCATCGGCTAAATAACTTAAGTAAACACGCTTTTTGGCTTGCTGGCTTAGCTTTAACAAGGCTGCTTCGATATCGTCAACCATGGTAGAGCGTGAGGCCACAACCAAATCGCAACGAGGAATGGACGCCCAACTATCGTACCAACTGGCTTGGATTGGTGTCACGTTTTTTAATTGTGCCTGTTTGGCATTGGCCATTAAAACCTCTAGCATTTTGGCGCTGTAATCGAGCCCATAAACGGTTTCGAGTTTTGCCGCCAAAGGCAGTGTGATGTTGCCGGCGCCACAACCTACATCTAAAGCACTGCGACAATCGGATAAATCAATATTTTTTATAAATGTCTGGCTGTATTCATCGGTAACAGAGCGACCCATTAAACGTTCGGCACGCTTATCCCAATCGGCTGCCGTTTTGCTACGACGGCCGGCTTTTTGCCAATGGCAGCGATACAATTTAGCTAAGTTAATATCGGCTAATGTTTTGGCTGAGCCATCTTGAATTACTGTCATATACAACCTTGCGCATGAACATCAAATAAACGATTTTCTAGCGATAACCCCAAGCAATATGCGGGTAATACTATACTGTTACGATGTGAACGATAATCGACTCTTTACTTACTGGAGCGCCATTTATGCAAATTCAGCTTAACACCGACAAGCACATCCCACATACCGCCGATCGTCAAGAACAAGTCGAAAAAATTCTTAAGCAACAATTAAAACACTTGGCTCACAACCTAACCCGCGTCGAAGTGCATCTTAGCGACGTTAATAGCGGACGCGGCGGCGCTGACGATAAACGTTGTTTAATTGAAGCTCGCCCTGCTGGCTTGCAACCGATTACGGCCGAACACCGTGCCGATACGATCGACTTAGCCCTTAGTGGTGCTGCTGGACAACTG
>DATGSD010000374.1:0-2159 GCA_035302965.1 Burkholderiaceae bacterium
TCATGGCGACGATATCTCTGATCGGCCCGGCTGGGAAGGCTACGGCGACTACAAAGATAAATCGGCCGGTTTTAAATTACGCCTATTGCCCGAAAATGCCTTCGGCACCACCTGGTTGCCCGAGGTTTCGGCCGGTATCGATGATTTTCATGGCACACAATTATTCCGCGCCGAATTTGTTGCGGCCACCAAGCGCCTCGATATGGGTTGGGCCACGGTTGATGCCACTGTGGGTTACGGGCGTAAACGCATTGCTGGCTTGTTTGGGGGTGCGAGGTTTCGCTTAAAGCAGTTGCCGTCGTGGGCGTTGGTAGCCGAGTATGACCGCACCGATTACCGTAACGATAGGCGCTTTGCCTACACCGGCCAGCCTAGTCGGCGTACTGGAGCTTGGGGTGCTGCACTCGAATACAACTGGCAAGGGCTGCATTTTCAGGTGGGTCGCATGCACGGCCAAACCGTTTTTAATGTTGCGCTAAGTGTGCCTTTAGATGGCAAGCGTGAACTCATTCCTAACATCGACGAAACTGGCCCCTTTGCGGGCGGTTTATGGGCGAATGCTCGCCCACGCCCAACGGCCCAGCAGTGGCACGACAGTAACGAATACCGCCTGGGTTTATTACAGGCCCTACATGCCGAAGGCTTGCGCAATGTGCGCTTTGCCTGGCGCGATGGCACGTTGGCTATGTCGTTTTCTGGCGACCGTTACCGCTGGGCTTCGCGTGGGGTAGGGCGGGCGGCTACTTTGGCCATGGCCTATGCGCCTATCGAAACCAAACGCCTCGAAATTACCTGGGAGGTTAACGGCGTTGCCGGCATGGTTTGGGAGTTTTACGATGTTAGTGTGCTGCAACGCTATCTGGCAGGTACGGCCTCGCGTGCCCAATTAGCGCACTCGCTTAATTTGCGTTACGCCAGCCCTACTGGGCGTAGCGAAGCCGCACGCGCCAACGACGTTGATGCCACCATACAGGCGCTTGCGCGTGAGCGTGGTCGTGGTTTTTATTACGGCCAAAGCTTGCTTGGCTTTTCGGCCAGTACTTATGGCCAAACCAGTTTTACGCTTAACCCGTATTTTCATGCGCATTTGAATGATCCGAATGGGGCATTTCGTTACGATACGGGTTTAAGCCTCGATGCCAATATTAATTTAGCGCGAGGTTGGTGGTTAACTGGCGGCATTCGCGGCAGCGTTCATGAAACCGTTACTAAATCTAGCCAAGCGTCTAATTCGCGTTTACCGCATGTGCGCTCTGACGTTACCGAGTACCGCCGCGCGGCCCGCGTTAAGCTCGATCGTTTGCTGTTAAACCGGTATTGGCAGGCTGCGCCGCGTACGTATTTTCGGGCATCGGCTGGTTTGTACGAAGAGATGTTTGGTGGTGTTGGCGTGCAGGGTTTGTATTTAAGCCCAGGCGGGCGTTTTGCCTGGGATTTTTCTCTCGATGCTGTGCGCCAACGCAATTACAAGGGCACGGGCTTTAAAAATTATAAAACCGTTACCGCCATTGGCTCTATGCATTACAAAGTGCACGGCTTTGAGGGCCTAACCGCTACGGTTCGGGTCGGAAAATTTTTAGCCCGCGATGTGGGGGTGCGTTTCGAGTTAGCGCGCCAGTTCCGCTCGGGTGTCGAGCTAGGCGTGTGGTACACCCGCACCGATGGTAAAGACATCACCTCGCCAGGCCGCCCGGGCAGCCCCTATCACGACAAAGGCGTGTTCTTACGTATTCCTATCTCAACCTTAACGTCGCGCGATACAGCAGCACATGCCGATGCGCGTATTTCGCCCTGGGCGCGCGATGTTGGCCAAATGGTAGAGTCGCCCGACGATTTGTATTTGCTCATGCGTCGTAGTTGGTTAAATAATGCCCTAGAAAGCGATGGCTTGCGTTCGTTTGCCGATGTTCCCGGAGAAGACCAGCCATGATCCAAGGTTTTCGCCACAATTTGTTCTTGCTGTTAAGGGTGCTAGTTTTTGCATTTGGTCTACTGGGCATAGCTCAGGCAGAAACATCATCGGCTTGCCAAGTGCTTGATGCCGAGTTGTCATTTTCCTACCAAGGCCAATGCCTCGATGGCCTAGCCCATGGCCAGGGGGTGGCCAAAGGTAAAAATGGTGCTTATTATCAAGGCGAATTCGCCCAAGGTAAGCCTTC
>DATGSD010000375.1:0-2432 GCA_035302965.1 Burkholderiaceae bacterium
GGTTAAAGACAACGTTTTTGTTGCGGGGGTGCCGTTGAATAACGGAGCGTCCATACTGGATGGCTTTGTTCCCGAAACCGACGCCACGATTGTTACACGCATGCTCGATGCCGGTGCCGAAATTGCCGGCAAATCGGTTTGCGAATACCTTTGTTTTTCAACCAGTAGCTCAACCGCCTCAACTGGCCCCATCGAAAACCCACGCGCCCCAGGCCACACTACAGGTGGCTCAAGTAACGGTAGTGCCGCGCTTATGGCCGCACATGTAGTCGACATGGCGATCGGGGCCGACCAAGCCGGCTCTATTCGTATGCCTTCATCGTTCTGTGGTTTAGTTGGTTTAAAAGCGACTTATGGGCTTATCCCATACACCGGTTGTTTAGGCATCGAATACAGCCTCGACCACGTTGGCCCCATGACCGACACCGTCGAAGACTGCGCCCTATTACTAGAAGTTATCGCGGGCGACGATGGCATCGACGGCCGCCAAAAAGGTGTTCGCACCCAACCCTACACAGAAGCCGTCGGCCAAAGTATTAAAGGCATGCGCATTGGCGTGGTTAAAGAAGGCTTCGAGCGCCCCGAATCTGAAGCGGGTGTCGATGAAACAGTACGCGCCTTGGCCAAAAAATTACAAGACCAAGGAGCTATAGTCGAAGAGATTTCCATTCCGTGGCACAACATTGGTTCGGCGTTGTGGCTACCGATTTGTATCGAAGGTGCCTACCACAATATGTACCATTCGTACGGCATGGGCTTTTACGGGGTTAACGCCTTGTATTCGTTATCATTTATGCGTGCCTTTTCTGGCTTTAAGTCGCATTTAAACGAATTGGCTCCAACCATTAAAGGTGCCTTATTAACCGGCGAAATTTTCGCACGCCACCAAGGGCGCCTATACGCAAAAGCTCGTAACCAAGTACAGCGCTTGCGCGCCGAATACGATAAGTGGCTCGAGAAATACGATGTGTTAATGATGCCCACAACACCCATGACAGCCACCAAGCTGTTACCCGAAGATGCCGGGCCTAAAGAGGTTCTTAACGCTAGCTGGGGCCCCATTAACAACACCTGCCCCTTCGATATCACCGGTCATCCGTCAATCTCGGTTAATGCGGGTAAATCGGAAGGCAAGCCGGTTGGCGCCATGTTTACAGGCAAGCACTTCGACGATGCCACTTTATTCCGCATCGCCGCGGCCGCCCACCAGCCCTGGACCTAAACAAACAAAACTAATTAATAATTTTTAGCTGTAAAAAGCGGCTTTAAAGCCGCTTTTTTACCTTAAAAATCTGGCTAAAACTGTTACTGGCGCCACAAAACCGCTTGTTTGGCTTGTGCTTCTAGCCCATCTAAATAGGCTTCATGCGCAGCTAATTCGCTTGCCGTCGCTTTTTGTACTTTAAGCACGGCCGGATCGAAGTCATCGAGTTGGTCGTTAGCACCACTGGCGTAATGAGAGTCATCAAACTCCATTAATAAACCCTCTTGCCCACGAGTCATGGCCAGCCACACTTCGGCTAACAGTTCGGAGTCGAGCAAAGCGCCGTGCAGCGTGCGATGCGCATTCGAAATACCGTAGCGATCGCATAGGGCATCAAGAGAGCAACGCTTACCTGGGTGCAATTCGCGTGCATAAGCTAGCGAATCGATAATGCCTGCACAAAATCCCTCGAAGGCCGGCTGGTTAACCCGCTTAAGCTCGGCATCTAAAAAGGCCAAATCGAAAGGTGCGTTATGAATGATAATTTCGGCACCGCGGACAAAATCGATTACTTGATCGGCCACCTCTTCGAAACGCGGGTGATCAGCAAGAAAATCAGTAGTTAAGCCGTGCACACGCAAGGCTTCAGGGTCGCTGTCGCGATCAGGGTTGAGGTAAAGATGCAGGGTGCGACCCGTGAGGCGTCGGTTACGCATTTCTACGCCACCAATTTCGACAATACGATGCCCTTCGGCCGGATAAAGCCCCGTTGTTTCAGTATCTAAAATAATTTGGCGCATAACAGCTATATTACAAAAAGAATGACGCGAATTTAGTTAGCTAGCCTTAAGCCATCGGCCTTTACTTATCGGGCCTTTATTCACCGGATTCAACTCATCGGGTTTAACTCATCAGCCTTAACTCATTGGCTTTAGTTAGCCGGCGTCGGTGAGGCTGCATCGGTTTGGCGGCCACCCACCTGCCCGGCTAATAAGGTGTAGGCTACCGGAACCACATAAAGGGTAAGCACGGTACCGAGCAATAAACCACCCACCAGAACCCAGCCAATTTGATGACGTGATTCGGCACCCGCCCCAGTAGCATAGGCTAATGGCAAAGTACCCAAAACCATGGCGCCTGTGGTCATTAAGATAGGGCGTAAGCGTAAAACACTGGCCTCGACAACGGCTTCGATCATGTCGCGGCCGCTGGCGCGCAATTGCGTCGC
>DATGSD010000376.1:0-3303 GCA_035302965.1 Burkholderiaceae bacterium
GCTACGACCCGCTGTTTTATTTACGTCATTTAGACAAAACCGCGGCGCAGCTATCGGCCCAAGAAAAAAATCGCCTCAGCCACCGTGGCAATGCCTTGCGCAAATTACTTAAGGTATTAACACCCGAGACAGTAAAATCGGTGTAGTTGCATCGTATCGGCCACTGCACCGTATAAGCCATAGCATCGGATAAACCATTTCCTAGTTTCTTATGTCTCGTACATTCAGCTTGCTTCCTGAAAGCCTATTAAACCAACCAGGCAAAGGCCCCGATGGCAGCCAACAGCTGCTTAATAGCCTGCCGCCACTGTCGCTTTATATTCATGTGCCTTGGTGTGTGCGTAAATGCCCGTATTGCGATTTTAATTCGCACGAGTGGCAGGGCGAGGAGCTGCCCGAACGCGACTATCTCGAGGCCCTACGAGCCGACCTCGAGCAAGCCTTGCCCAACATTTGGGGACGGCAAATTTATTCGGTATTTATTGGCGGCGGCACGCCAAGCTTGCTGTCGGCACAGGCGGTTGACGAAATGCTCGCCACATTGCGAGCATACTTAAATATTTGGTCGGGGGCCGAAATTACCCTAGAAGCCAACCCTGGCACGGCCGAGGCGCAGCGCTTTAAAGATTATGCCCACAGCGGTATTAACCGTTTGTCGTTGGGCATACAAAGCTTTAACGACCGTGCCCTGCAAGCGCTAGGCCGCATCCACGATGGCATACAAGCGCATAACGCCATCGAAATGGCGCTTAAAGCGGTTGAACGGGTCAACCTCGATTTAATGTTTGCCTTGCCCGAGCAAAACCTTGAGGCTTGCTTAGACGATTTAGAACAAGCTATGGCCTACCAACCCGGGCATTTGTCGCTCTATAACTTAACGCTAGAGCCCAATACGGTTTTTGCTAAATACCCACCGCCATTGCCTAGCGACGATGAAGCCGCCACCATGCAAGACGCCCTGGCCGAAAAAGTTCAGGCCGGCGGTTGGACGCGTTACGAAGTGTCGGCCTATGCGCAAAAAGGCCAGCAAAGCTTGCACAACACCAATTATTGGGAGTTTGGCGATTATTTAGGCGTAGGCCCTGGCGCGCACAGCAAACTTTCATTTCATGACAAAATCATTCGGCAAGTGCGTCGCCACAACCCTAATAGCTGGATGAGCACGGCCTTAAAGCGCGATAACAGCCATTTATCGCAGGACCAGGTCATTAGCCGCGACGAGCTGCCATTCGAATTTATGCTTAACGCCTTGCGCCTTAAAGAAGGGGTGGCTGCGGCCAGTTTTCATGAACGCACCGGCATCCCGTTGCGCCATATTCAAGCCACGATTAACCAGCTGGTCGATAAAGGCTTGTTTACGCCCAACCCCGCGCGCCTACAAGCCACCGACCTGGGTTGGCGCTTTTTAAACGATGTGCAATCGGCCTTTCTCTGAAAGAGTCGGGGCTTTGCCTTAAAATCCTTCCCATCTATTGATGCTACTGGAGTCTGTCCTCATGCCCACCGCCGATGATGTTCTTAGGCTAATTTCTGACCACGATGTCAGTTTTGTCGATTTACGTTTTACCGACACCCTAGGCCGCGAACACCACCTTACCTTACCCGCTACAACGGTTGACGAAGACAAGCTCGAAACCGGCCACGCCTTCGATGGCTCGTCGATTGCTGGCTGGAAAGGGGTTGAAGCCTCCGACATGCTGTTGCAACCCGATTGCTCTACTGCCAGGCTAGACCCATTCCGTGACGAAAACACGCTAATTTTAACTTGCGATGTGCTCGACCCCTCCGACTTATCCCCCTACGAACGCGACCCGCGTTCGGTGGCACGGCGAGCCGAGGCTTATTTGCAAGCCAGCGGCATTGGCGATACGGCTTATTTTGGCCCCGAACCCGAGTTTTTTATTTTTGATGGCATTAACTGGAACGCCGACGCATCGGGTTCTTTTGTAAAAATTCATTCTAGCCACGCTCCATGGGCACGAGCCGACGATATGAATGGCGCCAACCCAGGCCATCGACCAGGCGCCAAAGGTGGTTATATGCCGGTACCACCGGTCGATGCCTTTCAAGATATCCGCTCTGAAATGTGTTTGCTGCTCGAGCAACAGGGTGTACCCGTTGAAGTACACCATTCGGAAGTCGGGGTGCCGGGCCAGCTTGAAATTGGCACGCGTTTTAGCACCTTGCTGCAACGCGCCGATTGGAACCAAATTATGAAATACACCATTCATAATGTCGCCCATATTTACGGCAAAACCGCTACTTTTATGCCCAAGCCCATTGTGGGCGATAACGGCTCGGGCATGCATGTTCATCAATCAATTTGGCAAAACGGGCAAAACCTCTTTTCTGGCCAAGCCTATGCCGGCTTGTCTGAAATGGCTTTGTATTATATTGGTGGTATTTTGCATCATGCACGCGCCTTAAATGCCTTAACCAACCCCGCTACCAACTCGTATAAACGCTTGGTGCCACACTTTGAGGCGCCCGTTAAACTGGCGTATTCGGCACGTAACCGCTCGGCTGCTGTGCGCATTCCCCACGTTATCAACCCCAACGCCAGGCGTATCGAAGTGCGCTTTCCCGACCCGTTGGCCAACCCCTATTTAGCGTTTTCGGCCTTATTAATGGCGGGCATAGACGGCATACAAAATAAAATTCACCCAGGCGATCCGGCCAATAAAAATCTTTACGACCTTCCTCCCGAAGAAGAAGGCCAACTGCCCACGGTTTGTGCCTCGCTTGAAGAAGCCATCGCGGCCCTAGACTCCGACCGCGACTTTCTTACCCGAGGCGATGTTTTTAGCAACGATTTAATCGATGCCTATATCCAATTAAAAACCCAAGAAATCAACCGCCTGCGCGAAACCACACACCCCATCGAATTCGATATGTATTACAGCTTATAAAGCTGAAAAGCGGCCAAACGGCCGCTTTTTTATCCGTGCTGGCGCAAAACAGCACCCCAAATTTCGGAGTGCTGGAAGACTAGCGCTTTGCTGGTTTTTGTAGTAACAAAACACCAAAACTTTTTCGTGGCAAATCGCCAGAAACACTTGCTAAGCCAGCACCTAAACTGCTGCAGCCTGCACTTAGCGCCACGCTATGCAAACCACATGGCGTATTAGGCGGCGCCCGGCTGTTTGTGGGCCCACTCGGCGACATAGTGTTCGGGAGGGCGGTTTTCGCGGCGGATGAATTCGGCAACAAAGTCGTTGGCCGGCTTGTGATATAAATCGTGCGGGTTGGCCCACTGCATTAAACGCCCATCTTTCATGACGCCAATGCGATCGCCCAAGGCAA